>JAFDFV010000022.1 GCA_019309665.1 Deltaproteobacteria bacterium
TATATATAAGGTTTTCATTGAGAACAATATCGTTAAAGTGGATACCGACAAATTGATCAAACGCAGCGAGTTTCGTGCTGAGCAAGTTACATATCCGAAAAAATTTAACAATGACTAACTGGAAAATAACCGGCATTATAGCAACAATCGTTATTATTCTCTCAATACCGCTATACACTTTAAAAACAAAATATATCCGATCCTTGTCCGATAGTCTGTCCCCTTACCAGGTTTCCACGTTTGTGGGCAGTAAAAAATGTATGGACTGCCACAAAAAGGAATACGACAAATGGCACGATTCACATCACGACCTGGCAATGGACGTGGCCAATGAAAACACGGTTCTTGGAGACTTTGATAATGCCGTTTTCGAGTATTTTGGTGTGACGTCCCGTTTTTTCCGCAAGGACGGACGGTTTTTTGTTCATACCCAAGGACCGGACGGCAAAATAGGCGAGTTTGAAATAAAAAATACCTTTGGTGTCGATCCCCTGCAACAGTACCTGGTTCCCTTTCCCGGCGGCCGCCTGCAGTGCCTGCCCATGGCCTGGGATGTCAATAAAAAGAAATGGTATCACCTCTATCCTGATGCCCCAATTGATCCCAAGGATTGGCTGTACTGGACCAATGCCGGTCAGAACTGGAACGGCATGTGTGCCGAGTGCCATTCCACCAATCTGAAAAAGAATTACGATATCAAAGCCGATTCTTACCAGACGACCTGGTCGGAAATCGATGTGAGCTGTGAAGCCTGCCACGGCCCGGGTTCCCGCCACGTGGAATGGGCCAAACTTCCGGATATGGCCAGGCCTCAAACAGAGAACTACGAACTTGTCGTGAGAACCGCCGGAATCAACTCACGGGATCAGGTAGAGCTGTGCGCACCATGTCATTCCCTGCGTGCGGCTATGGGGGATTATACTCATGCCGAGGCGGATTTGCTGGACAGTCTGCTGCCCAGTCCACTCACCGAAGGATTATATTTTGCCGACGGCCAAATCCTTGAAGAAGTTTACGTTTACGCCTCCTTTACCCAGAGCAAAATGTACCGGCGCAATGTGCGCTGCAGTGACTGTCACGATGTCCACAGTACAAAGACGGTCAAGGAAGGCAATGAACTCTGTCTCCAGTGCCATCGGGCGAGTGTTTACGACACAAAAGCGCATCATTTCCACAAGAAGAAAGGCGAAAAGGGTGAGCCGATCAAATCGGCTGACGGTAAGATCCTGTTTGACGTTGGTACGGGCGCTGAGTGTATCCAGTGCCACATGCCGGGTCGATACTATATGGTTATTGATAACCGAGCGGACCACAGCCTTCGGATTCCGCGGCCTGATATGAGCATCAAGCTTGGCACGCCGAATGCCTGCAATCATTGTCATGTGGACAAAACGAACCAGTGGTCCGACGAGGAGATGACGAAATGGTATGGTCCAGGCCGCCGACCCCATTACGGCATCATCATTTATGCTGGACGTAAGCAACAGCCTGATGCTCAAAAAGACCTCATCAGACTGGCCGGAGACCCGCTATTTCCGGTGATCGTGCGCGTCTCGGCCCTGTCGAATCTGGCAGCGTATCCGTCAGAGGAGACCACGCAGGCTTACGAGTTGGCACTGTTGGATGAAGAGGCCCTCATACGACGAACAGCAGTCAATCATCTGAATCATCTTGACAAGAAAAGGCAGATATCGCTTCTGGCGTCTATGATTTACGACCCGGTCAAAGCCGTTCGCATGGAAGCAGCCACGCGGATGACTGAAATATCTGATCCACAATTGGACAGTAAACAAAAGAAAGTCTATCAGGCGGCATTGCTGGAATATCAAAAAGCCATGGAATATTCGGCCGATTTTGCATTTAGCAGGTACAACCTGGGGAATCTCTATGCTAATCTCCGTCAGCCCGAATTGGCCGTCGAGAACTACCGAATGGCCCTCCGCATTGATAACGAAATCTATGCGGCCAAGGTGAATCTGGCCATGCTATACAATCAAATGGGCAAAAATGATAAAGCAGAGGTGCTCCTCCGCGAGGTAGTAACCGCGCATCCTGAATTATACGAAGTGCACTATTCGCTGGGGCTGCTGCTAGCAGAGGAGAAAAAGTACGTCGCAGCAGAACAGTTTCTGGCAGCAGCGGCCAGAGGCATTCCAAACCACGCCCGGGTCCATTATAACTTAGGGCTGCTTCTGGATTATTTGGGAAAAGACCCTGAAGCGGAAGCCGCCCTGCTGAGAGCGCTTGAAATCGAGCCCGACAACATGGATTTTCTTCAGGCAGCCGCCGAGTATCAACTTAAACGAAAGAACTACCAGGCGGCAAAACGTATCGCCGAGCAGATGATCGCTAAGTTTCCTTTGAACCGAATCGGACATGATCTTCTCAATGTTATAAACAGGCATCTCGGAAATTCTACAACCTATTGAAGTTATAGATATTTATTGGTACTATTGCAAGTTCGATCAGGGAATACTGGAATGATGGAATATTGGAGTGATATAAGACAAAAAAAGACCAAAATCCTCTTAAACCCAACATTCCACCATTCCAATATTCCAATTGTGAGCTAAGCGAACTATCTTGCCCTGACAAATATCACCTCAAAGCTTTGCTCCAGGGCAGCTTGAAAGTAGGTTCCGCTGAGGGCATCGCGCTGCGGATCATAGGTCAAGGTGTAGGTGGAACCCGGATATCCCACATCCTGAAGTTCAATGAAGACTTCCACCTCATTTCCTCTGTGTGAGGCCTCGGCCGAGGAGACGTTGATTGGGCGGGGATTGAAATAACCTGCGTCCATTTTGCCGTTAGCACGGATGCTGCGAATTTCAATAATGTAGCCGCCGTCCGGCCGCAGCCATCGGCCTGCAAGCTTATTGAGATCGCCCCGAGCCTCCGTGGCCGGGGCGGAGTCGGCGGATGACACTTTTTTCTCTTCCGCGTTTTCTTCGGTTTTCCTTCCAATAAATAGCACAAAGGCGGCGGCCAGCACGCCGATGGCGGCTATCACGGCCACGATCCGGAATCCCTTTTTGTTCTCGGTTCTTACGGATCCGCCCGGACGTTTCAGCTTTTTGGATTCTTGGCTACCCATCTCTTCCTGTCTCCCCGTTGCTGGCGATTTTAGACTGAATCTGTACCTGAAAGGCTGGTGGAATTATTACAGTCTTTCGGAAGCCCGATATATCTTTAAATCCTTGAATGGCTGGATAATCAGACGATTACGGTGTCTTTTTTGGAAACAATGGAAGAATCCCAGAACTAAAATCCGAAACCTGCTCAAACGGGGGATATCCCACTGGCACGCCGTATTGTGCGGGAACGCCCGCAAGAAGCATTGGCGTATGAGCAGGGTTAAATGGGTGATTATCGCTTTGCCTAATAAATATTTCCTTGATCTTGGTTCTTGGTTTATTCCTACCTGGGAGTTAATCTGCCTGATCAGCCGAATCGCCGTATACGGATCCGTACGTACGGTGGTGTGGGAGGAACGCCCTGTGAGGGGCGTTCCTATCCCGATAGCTGCGATTCGTGTCAATATTCATTACTCAGACAAAATGACACCCACCTCATCGGCGTATTTATCCCAAGCTTTCTTCAGTTTCTTCAGCAGTTTCGGCTGCTCGTCGGCGAGGTCACGGGTTTCGCCTGGATCTTCCTCTACATTGAAGAGTTGCCACTTTTCCAGCCCATATGGTTCCTGAACAAATATAGCTTTGAAGTCACCCTGTCTGATCCATTTGCCGTTGGCCATTTCGCCGGCAACGAACTCACTGTCTTTGTAAATAGTCTCTTTTACACCAGAAAGAATACCTGCCATTGAGTGACCACGCATCGGTTCCACCTTGTGTCCGCGAAATTTTTTGGGGTGCTTCAGACCCGCCAGATCGAGTATGGTTGGCATGATATCAGTGACATAGGAAAATGCATCGCTCTGGCGACCTCCCTTCACACCGGGACCCGCAATAATCGCCGGACTGCGAATGCCGCCTTCGCCTACAACCAATTTGAATAGATCCAAAGGTCCCGAGCTGGCAGATGCCCACCCTGTTCCATAGGCATAGTGGGACATGGGGTGGCCCAGGTTGTCGAGGCTGTTGTCGAACTGGGCCATGAACTCGCTGTCGAGATTTCCTGGGTAGTTTTCGCTGTACCAAGGATTCGGGCCGTTGTCACTCAAGAATATGATCACGGTGTTGTCGTACTCGTCGATGTCTTTTAAAAAATCCAGAACCCGACCGATATGGTAATCCATGTTGCTGACCATGCCGGCATAGACTTCCATCGCCCGGGACTCCAGCGCCCGCCGCTCCTGGCTGAGCGATTCCCAAGGCTTGGCCAGGTGATGAAGTTCTGCTGGCGGTGCTTCTGAAGGAATCAACCCCATGTCCTGGGCAGCAGCCGCTCGTTTCGCCTTCAGCACTCCGTATCCATCGTCATAGCTGCCACGATATTGGCTAAGCCACGGTTCAGGTACATGAATCGGGTCGTGTACAGCTGTAAATGCCAGATAAGCAAGAAACGGTTTGCCATCGCCACGATTCTCACGAATAGCATCCATGAGAAAATCGCTATAGGTACGAGTGGCGTAGAAATCTTTAGGCAGATTTTTCAGTTCCTTGTCATTCATTACATACTTGGCAGTCTCTTGCATCTCTGCAAGGAGTCCATACATGTCGCTCCAGTAGCTGGCGCCACCGTAGAGCATGCTAAAGGACCGTTCAAATCCGCGAGCATGCGGATAGTGATCCGGCTCTTCTCCAAGGTGCCATTTGCCGGACATGTAAGTATGGTATCCGCCGTCCTGCAGTACTTCAGCGAGACAGACAACCCGGTCATTCAGATATCCTTCGTAACCGGGTTGACCAAGCTGTTCCGGTGTAAGCACCTCGGACATGTTACCCAAACCCGCAATGTGATTGTCAGTACCCGACAACAGCATCGAGCGAGTAGGGGAGCAGGTCACCGAAACATAAAATTTGGTGAACTTGACGCCACTTTGGGCAAGTACATCGAGGTTTGGTGTTCTTATCTCGCTGCCGAAACAGCCAATGTCCGTCCAGCCCAGGTCATCGGCGACAATCAGCAGGAAGTTAGGTTGTTTGTTCTCAGCCTTCCAATCGGCTGATGCAGGCAAAATAGAGACGCCTACTATCAAACCAAGAATCAACAGTCCTATGGATATTTTTTGAATGTTCATTTAAACTCCTCCTTTCTTAAAAATAATAGTTTATGCCGAACACTACCGGCACGGTCCAGGATGAGTCGGCCTCCGAAGGATCTCCCAGGGCTGAATCAGGTTCATCCAGGAAACGGAGCTTGACATCCAGGGATGCTCCCCACCTGTTCCAGCGGTACTCCACGCCTGCTCCGATATCCATCCTGAAATATGACCCTGTTGATTTACTACCTTCTCAGAAAAATCGGTACAATATATTGTGTTTAATATTTGAGCATAACGCAACATACTGTGTTCTGATTTTCAAAATCGGAGTAAATCAACAGAGTCAGATATGGGTCCCAGCGGGTGTCACCGGGGATGATATGAAACTTCCCGCCTGCATAGACCGGGACAATCTCAACGTCGTCAAAAGAGATCCCCTGGTGGCTTCTGCCATCGTAGTTTTTGTAACCGATTCCCGCAAGGCAGCTCAATCGATCCGAAAAGCGCCACGAAAGTTCTGCACCTGCGCCCAGACCTGTATTAAAGGCATCATCATACGTCCTGGCACCAGCCATTTCCCTGAAAACTTTTTTACCCGCATAAAAGTCGATCACAGTGAAACGCCTTTGATTGCTCGTCGCGCTCAGCAGGTTCACGACCAATCAATACCCGTCTTTGCGGTAGGTTTCCTCGCCGCCCTCTTCTGTTGACGGGATCTCAGCCTCCCTGTCGATCTGGGCAAAAGAATCCGGCTTTCCGTCCTCGGTGTGATACTTGGGTGCGTACATCTTCTTATCGGACAATGGCGAGGGCGGGTTGAACGAGAAATCGTTGACCTCGGCTCTTCGCTGCTCGATCCTGTCCGGGAATACCCGAAGCACCATCAGGTCGAACGACCAAACGAGCTGGTCACCCAACTTCTTGATGTCCGGGCAATGCGCCTGGATGCTCCTCAGCGCACAGGCCACCGTGTCATCGGCCACCGGGAAATGCGTGACCACCGGGAGCCGCGGACGGGGATCCATCTGGCTGAGCATGTACCCAAAGGCCCCCTGGGGCGTGTGGGAGCTGTTCTGTACATCGGTTATGCCCTGGACTGTTCTGTCCCACATTTCGCCACTGCCCGGTTCCGTTAGGCCCTGAGACTTCATGGCGTGCACTTCCGCCGCAGGAACCATCTCGTGAATGAATACGTCCACGCCCCGGGCGTTGCCGTCTTCATCCTTGTTGATGGCGTGGTAAATAGAGTTCCACTCGGGCTTGGTGTCACTCGAGTAGATCATGGTCAGGGGTTTTTGCGCCCCCGGGGGAGTCCACTCGAGCTTGTAGCCCATGGAGCCTTTTCGGCAATGGATCACCGGGTAGTGGAGGACCTTCGACCCGGTGGTCGCATTGTTGTAGGCGATATTGTCGCCGGTAGGTTTCCCCTCGTCATCCAGCCCGGTCTTCCACCAGTCCAGCCCGACGGGGATCAGGGCATAGCTGTCGTTGGCAGGATCGTCCCCGGCGGGCGCGGGAACGTACGGCAATCCCCAATTAGCCGCAATATCGACAAGGGAGGGATAGCTCTCATAAGCGGAGCTTAGGAAGGCTTGGCTCTCCGTATGCCACCGCGATGCTTCCCGGAGGTGTGTACAAAACGCCTGAACTCCATCGTCATAATAGTCAGGAGTATCTGAGTAATTGTTTGAATTTGTAACAAGAGGATTTTTCCCTGGGTTCGGCACGCCCGACGGCTTGTTTCCCCAGACAAAGAGGGGTGAATAGCGGTAGCTTGAGGGTCCGAAACCGTAGGCATGGATCAGGTCGCTGACGTGGTCGGCGTGCAGGTGGTTAATGAAGATTTTGTCCATCCTTCCTAACTCAACCCCGCAGGCTTGATAATTGGCAGATACCCCGCAGCCGAAGTCGAAAATGAACTGGTCCAGCGGTTGCTGTTTGTCTTCGTCCCACCCCACCTCGACGAAAATGCTCATCTCCGCCTGTGCCCGGCGTATCAAAGGGATCACTGACCCCATGAACGTGATTCGCATTTCATCGGGCTCGAGCTTCGTGCCCGTTAGATTCCCTTTCATATCCTTCCCCCAGGGTGTGATCGGCTTCAGTTGCTCGAAGTAGGTATACCGCTGCGTGTCATTGTGCGTCGGGTAGAAGCTGTCTAAGAGAGCGTTGGGATTGCCACCGCCATACTTGCTCGTGGCCGCAATAGCCTTACCTGCGCTTCCTGTGAAGGCTAACCCGCCCAGTGCCAACCCTGAAAGCTTCAATGCGTCTCGTCGCGTTAATCCTTTGGACATCGTTTTTTTGTCAGAAGTGCTCATGAGTTTCTCCTTTCAATTTATAGTTAGTGTTATAGTTAGTGCCTGTCCGAAAATGGCCATTTTCCGCAAACTGCCCTCTTCTTGATCTATACAGTTCATCCCTGCTAACATTATAAAAGTTGCACACTGCGTTTATTATCAAATCAGTTTCAGGGGCAAGGTCTTTTGCCTAAAGATATTTTCTTATATACAGACAATACAGGCAACACCGGGCTTGTCCAACAACCGGATAAGATTGTGGTTCGCTGCGCTCACACAATCTATCCTTATTCGTTCGGCGATCTCGCCGATTGATTTGAATATTGCCCATTTTGGCCCCAAAATTGATTGGGCGGCATAGTAATATCAACTAGTTACGAGTCACACAATTCAGCATTAGACTATTATATTAATTGGTTATCGTGGACCGACCCCAATATCAACTGCTGTATTGATAATTCTTCCTTCAACCACAGCAGAAACTGGAGAGTGCAACCCAAAATAGTCAATAAGGGCATCGGATAAAAGAAGACCTGTTTCAGTTACATTTGTTGCTGATGTAAAATCAAACGCATCTCCACCACCAAAAATGAAAGCATTAAGAGCAATTCTATAGGTTGCAGTTAAATCTATTAGAGTAAATCCATCATGAATGTTTCCTATCTCGACACTAACTATTCTGCTACCTGCTGGTTTTGAAGAATCAAATTTATATCTTAATCCACCCACCTGCAGGAATCTTCCATCAATATACTCGACTCTGCTTACACCATTTTCTAATGCATCCCATATAACCTGACCTGTAACATCACAATCTACAATCATATTACCAAAAGGTAGAACTGAAATGATGTCTCCTATACTTACATTGCCTGGATTAATACTTGCTCTTATTACACCACCATTTTGGAAAGCAATTTTAACACCATCAGATTCTACTCTTTCTAAAATAGCATCGCATATTAAGCTGCCAAGATTAGTCTCCATGGTTCTAACATGACCTTCTTCTCCATCTAAAAAAACATCTGCTTGTCCTACAATTGTGTTCTTCCATTCTTCTAATTCTTCAGCATATCCATTAAGCTTTGCTATCGTTACTGGATCCTCAGGTATACTTCCATCTAAAAATATAAGCTCACCTTCAGTTTTATCAATATCAACTACCCCTTCATAATCAAATACTAAATCAAGCTTTCCTATATATCTTCCCCAATCCTCTGCTTGAACTACAACAACTGGTTCTCCCGCTGGTGATATTACAAAAGTAGGACAAGGGTCTACTTTTGTATGACTATGACCACCTATTATTAAATCAATTCCTGAAACTGAGTCTGCTAACATTAAATCTACTTCATATCCACAATGAGTAAGAGCTATTATTTTATTAATTCCCTTGCCCTCTAATATAGAAACTATTTCGTCAGCTGTTGGAATGATCTCATTAACTATAATGCCTTCTCCAATGTCTGATAATATTGCCAGATCCTCTGTAGTAAGTCCAAATACTCCAATTTTCTCTCCTTTAAATTTAAATATTTCATAAGGATCAACTTTTTCATCTAAAATATCAGTTCCAGAAAAGTCTAAATTTGCACTTAGAAGTGGGAAATCCACATAGTCAATAAAATCAGCCAAAACTTCTTGCCCCGCATCAAATTCATGATTTCCAACTACCATAGCATCATAACCTATATCATTCATAAATTCCCCATCAGCAAGACCACTAAAATAGTTAAAGTAAAGTGTTCCCTGAAAAACATCTCCTGCATCTAATACTAAAAGTGGCATATCCTCATATTCGAATTGAACATCCTTTATATAGTTGATAGCAAAAATTAAAACATCACCTGCGTCAGGATTAATTTCTACTCCATACTGATCTAAAACCCGATTATAAAGAGCATTTAGAAAATTATTTGCTTTTTCAATTTTTCCCTTGTTTAGCTGCTTCAAAATATTATTAAGTTTATTAGTTAGGCTATTACCTATACCTTTACTGATGTAACCATTTTCTATATAGGAATCTATTAATTTACTCAGACCTTCTATACCTTCAATTGTTCTTATCATTGTCATTCTACGAGCTATTCCCCCCTGATTTACCTCTCCATAAGGAGTAAATGATTCTAAGTGAGCATGAGTATCATTAGTATGTAGAATTGATAATTTGAAATCTTCTTGAGCTTGAGCTATTGGTGCATACAAAAAAATGAAACTGAAAGTAAGGAGTGAAATTGCTGATGTTTTTAAAAATTTTCTTATTTTCATATAGATATCTCCTTTCTATACTTATACTATAGATATCAAAATATAGGGTCAAGTCTGCTCTTGACTCTTACTCACCCCATCGGCCATATGCATCAAGCTAATTTGAGATGCCTAATAATATCAGATTGTTTTGATCAAAACTTTCCATATAAGAAACTTTTCCAGCAATCAATTCAAGACTAGTTTTACGTTTTCTTTTTTGTTTACAATTTCTCAGTATATCTTGTTTCAAAGTAATCATAAGTAAGTTCATACGGTCTGAATACATTGCTTTCTCTAAGCGATCTTTTCTCATAAGCCAGTTAAATAATTTGTGTGCACTAACTTCTCGTTTATGCTTAATCTCGGCATACCAGGAAGCATAGGCATAAAGCATCGTCATAATGGTAATCGTTATTAAACGTCCATAAAGAAAACATCTAATACGCTCAGGACGTGTTCCTTTAAGAACATCAATTCGTAGCAGTGTTTTCCAGGATTTAAAAATGAGTTCTATTCTCCAACGAATCCGGTAGATTGTACCTATCACTACGGCTGACCATATATCTCGTGATACATTAGTAATATAAAATCCGAAATGAAGCCAATTTATATATTCTTTTGTAAGCTCTCTTCCTTTCTTTCTCGCAGCATTACGCGCTTTTCGCACACGTTCATTTACAACATTTTCAGGCAATCTATAAATAATTAACCGACAGGGAAATTTTTCTTTTTGGCCTAAAAAAACATCTATATCAATTATCGTTTGATCAGAAAACTTTTTAAAGAAGTATCCTCCTATATCATCTATAGCGGCATCGTCTTGCTCGGAGAAGTATACATTAACTGACTTGATTAAACGACTAAGAAAAAAAGCATTTATGATTGGAAAGTTAATCAATATTTTTAAAGCAAAGTAACCTAAATCTCGAATAACCAAATCGTTTGATTGAAGATGGTCAATTATTATTCCAGCTAAAGCTTGATCAGGCTCTTTATTGTCAGTGATATAGATGTCCTGTATCACGTCCTGTATGAGTTCATAGATCAAATTAATCTTTAACGATGATTTGCTCGCGTTTCCACCGGAACCTTTAAAATCATCTGCCAGTTTTTTGTTCAGTTCGCACTGAGTACTATCTTCAAGAAAAACTCGTTTAAAGGAAGCGAAAAGTTCAATTGAATCGTTATCTTTTATCGACTCAAGGTTTTTTTTGATAGAACTTTCCAAAACGTTTTTCAGATAGTCAACTGCCTGATCTGAATTTATACGTTCAGCTAATCCCTGAGGAGTTATATTAGCGTTAGAGTTAATCTGAGTTAAAATATCACAAAGTCCGTCCAAAGACACATATGGATTGTCGATAATTGCTGTCGTTAGAAGTTCGATAAAATCGGGTCCTTCTATTTTACTGCTTGAACGTTGAACAAAGTTACATTTACGTGCTAACTCTTTCAAATCATTATTGTTGAGTACGGCACTGATTTTCTCGTTTGCTTTTTCTTCGAGTAAAGTTGATTTTTTTGTTGCATTTTCATGGGATCATTACCTCTTGTTGTTAATTTAATGATATTGTAAAAAAGACAAAAATAGAGCAAAAATTATCTTATCCCATAAAAAGAAAATTTTGTCTCGTAAAAAAAGACATCCTTCATTAAAAAAATTAAAAAAACGATATTTTAAAACTATGAGCCATAGTATGCTATATATAATATCAATTAGATATACCTTAAACTAAATTTTAGCTTGATGCATATGGGTTGTAACCCCATTGCTTGTGGCCCGCGGGGAAGTTTCCTGTGCTCCGACGAGCTGGGCAAGGGCCCATTCTCGCACAGGAAACTTCGCCACTACGTAGTTGCCTGGCCCGAAAAAAAGGGGGGCTTCCAAAAAAGTCTTGACAAATCTACATAGCAGAATGTCCCCGTTTTTCCACATTTGATTAGGTCGTCCCCCATTTGATTTCAAGATGTTTATAGGGTCCCTCTTTCCACTATTCCCCACTCATTCAGATGTATAGTTCTGAATGGAGAACAAATAGGATCTTGTTCCTACATACAAGTTTTCGTCATGGTCAAAATAGATGCCCCCGTATTCATGAGTGCCCTTTTGCCCGCGTCCTAATGGGACTTGCCAAATGATCCGCCCGTCCCAGGAATCAATCGCGGAGATGTAATACATACCCCCCTCTTCTGATGCGATTTCATCATCCCAATCACCCGTACTGGCAAAAATGATACCGCTCTCCCGAGCGAGCTGGGACATTGCAAAGAAACTGGTCTGATCGTTTTCCCAAACCATTTTAGGCCGAGACCTTGAGTTATTGGTCCCCATTTCTATCAATGCCAAACCCGGCTCATTCGGCTCTAACTGCGGGATTTGCGGATCGATCGTATGTCCGAAATTGTTCTCTATCACGATAGAATTGCCCACCCCTATGGGAGAGGCCTCAGAACACCCGCGCATCTCTGGGAACACCGGCAACTCTGCAATAAGGTGGCCGTTCTTATGGTCCACAACGACCACATTGAGCCGAGGGTAAGCATTGTCCGCGATCACGACACGCTTCAAACCTCTTTGATTTTCTATGATGGTCGGCGATGTGCCGGATCCGATGTTCGTCATTCCTGTCTTTAGGAGTCCACTGTTCTTATATTCATATTTCCATCTGGGAGAAATCCTTCCCTTTTTGCTGTCAAAAGCAACAGCATACAGGTAGCCGGTATCACATGGGCCGTCAGAACAACCATTCGTGACGAAATAGGCGCCCTGATCATCCACCGCAATAGTGTTGTTGTTCCATTGACCGGGAAGTTCCATTTTGGCAATGAGCGTCGTGGTGCATCCATTCGACGACTGGCTCTCGTCCGGGACAATTCGGACCAAAGCGATGTAGGCGGGAGATATCAATGCACTCGAATCGAAATCATAGTTTCCTGCAAGCAGGCACCAGTACATGTTTGGTTGCCCCCATACCGGCATGGAAGCATACAGGCTGTTGGGGTCCGAAGATTCTGTGACGAGAGTCACTATATCGTCACTAACCCAAAGTGGCTCGAGTGAAGAGACCTTCCCTGTATCCTCTACATCAGCGGTCGGGTAACACTTCATTTTGTTGTCGCCAACAACGACCGAGTTATTGTCTTCGTTGAGGTAGAAATAGCCGCCGCCAAATGAATTTGGCACTAAATTGCCTGTTACAGTGGCAGAAATGATGTTCAAGTTATGATCGAACACGATAAGCCGATACTTTAAATCAGTAAACGAGACGGGATTGCCGATCATCTGATTATTCAAATTGCAGGCCATTACGGCCGTAAAACCGTAAGGATTTTCTTTTTGGATCAGCTTTAATTGCCCACCGGTCGGTCCCGAAAGGCCGACACTGTCTGAATTATAGCTGTCTTGATGTCCGCTATTCCAATTGTTATCCGCCATGCCCGAATTCTGTGGTAAGACAATTCCAGCGAAAAGGTTATTTAAACTCCGGGCGGGCATAACGCTGTATATGGTTTCGGTCTGTACAACTTGGGCGACAGGATTGGCGGGATCGAGGCCATTGTTTTCATGCGAAGCGGCAGGACATTGGCCGCCCGGCATCACCAATGATATGAAAAATAATGTTGTTAGCAACCGATATATAATCTTCATTGTCCATCTCCTTTCTGTTAGGATTAAAGTTTGCAGACATAGTTTAAAGCTTTTTCCCGAGTGGCCCACTCAAGGTTCCATCGGGGCCGGGAAATGGCCGGCATAATCATTGTTGTACAGGCAGAACCATCCACCCTCTGTGTTTCATCGTCGACCTCCTTTCGCAGATAAGCAATATAATCTTCATTTTCTCCTCATACGAGGATCCCTCCTGCATGTTTGCACCTCCTCGTACGTCCCGGTCTGCGCTGCGGCTGTGGTGTTCGGCGGGGGCGACCGCGCCGCGCGCGCTTTCCCCGCTCCGGCACCGCTCATGGCGCCCCCAGGGCCAGCCCGCCTAAGGTCAAGCCGGAAAATTTCAATGCGTCTCGTCACGTTAATCCTTTGGACATCGTTTTTTTGTCAGAAGTGCTCATGAGTTTCTCCTTTCAATGTATTCCTCCGGTTAAAATCTTCGTCTTCCTTGTTACGGCTATATAGCACCACAGTTCGCTTTTTCATGTGTTTGCCCCTGAGAATCGTTTGAAAGCTGACAGAGGCATGCTTGCCAATTAAGTTATCAGGCTTTTTTCGTGTTTACAATGTACCGAAGGTACAGTTTTGGTACAGTTTTGAAGAAAAAAAAGTACAGTCTCGGACTGTACTTCTGACTGTACTTTTTAGAGGAGTTGAGATTAAAAGAAGGTGCTGGATGAACGAGGCAAAATTCAACTTATTGTTTTCACTATTTTTTATGATTAGGAACGGGGACGAAATAACTTCCCCAAGTAGGCGCATAGATTTGGGTCAAATTTGTTCGATCTCAAATCACAAAAGTTGATGGAATAGCGGGCTATTTTGATATTTTTGTGATGTTCCTTATGACCGGTCTGTTACTTCTTGTCCAGATTCATGCGCCTGGCATACTCGATGACCTGTCGGCGATTTTCCAGGTGAAGCCGCTCGATAATCTCACCCATGTGGTATTTGATGGTGCGCTCGGACAAGAACAACTTTGCCCCAACCTCTTTATAGGCCAGACCCTGAGAAACCAGGGTCAGAACCTCAACTTGGCGCGGCGTTAAACCCTCCACTTTCTCCACCGCCCGTTCTACCGATCCACTAATCCCACCTTGGTGGGCAAATTCTTTCAGGACCCGTGGGTTTCATCGGCCTTGAGCAAGTAGCCGCGTGCCCCGCTCTTGATAGCCTCAAATAGATCCTCGTTGTTTTCTGAATAGGTAAGCATCACGATTTTGACGTCAGGCTGTTCTGCCTTTATCAGTCGAGTGGCCGCCAAGCCATTGAGCCGCGGCATCTGGATATCCATGAGGATGACCTCGGGCCTTAAAGCGCGTGCCTTTTCGAGCGCCTCCAGCCCGTCGATAGCTGTCCCAACCACTTCGAAGCCACGTATGGTCAACAGGGTTTTAAGTCCATCCAAAAACAGTGGGTGGTCATCTACCAGCAAGACCTTCATGGTTCCTCGAACAGTCACCCGGGTGCCTTTCCCGGACGCCGAGTTCATCTCGAAAAGCCACCCTGCAGCTTCCGCACGTCCTCGCATCGACCGTATCCCAAAACCATCGTATGCGCTTATCCCTTTTGGATCAAAACCCCGGCCGTCATCTTCAATGGTAATGCGAACCTGTCCGTCACAAAGGGCAACGTTCACCCGCGCTGAACTGGCTTCTGCATGCTTTCTTACATTGGTAAGCGCCTCCAGGATAATCGGCTGGAGCTGAATCTCGACGATACCATCGATCCGTTTGGATTTCAGTTCAGGGGAAACCACCAGCTCCGTGTGGATTCCATAATTTTGGCTGTAGTGCTTGAGGTAGCAGCGAAGCGTCAATAAAAGACCCTGCTCTCCCTGTGAACCGATTTTAACTCCAAGCAGGTATTCGCGGACGGATTCCTTAGCCTCCTGAGTAATATCGGCAAGGCGCCGCAGGCAAGACTCGACCTGGACCGTCTCCCCTTTTGCCAGAAGTTCACTCGCTGATTTGGCCTGCAGGTGCGCCGCCGCAATTATTTGACCGATACCATCATGTAGATCACGCGCCAGCAGTTCCCGCTCATTCAGCATGGCAAGGGTCCGCTGCTGATCCATGATTTGCGCCTGGGCACCTCTCTGATCGGTAATGTCGTGGAACAAAATAAGATGCCCAAGGTGGAAGCCGCGTCGATCAATGAGAGGTAAAATGGAAATTTGATACCAGCGGGCATGGGTATCCCCGCAGAGGGCTTCACATTGCGTTTTACCTGAATCACGGACAAGGCGTAACAGCTCGGGATAAGCCTGTAGTACCTCAGTAACCTCCCTGCCGACAACCTTTGATTTGACGACATTGAGGGTTTCTTGTGCGGCTTCGTTAACGTCGGCGATGCGGTTTTTGGCATCCAGCACCATCATTCCGTCGGTCATCTTTTCCATGACCGTATCGCGCACCACCGGCACCGCAGCAAACATGTGGAAGCGAAAAACGGCCAAGGCATAAGGCAGCAGGAGAAAATTCACTACAACAACCACAGGATTGAGCGGTGCGATCGGGTTCCAATGTATGATATCAAGGAAATATGTCGCTCTAATAATAACCGGTGAGAGGATAAGCCAGACGGCTATCCAGCGGTGCCGCGGCGAGCGCGCGAAGAGCCAGGTGAGTACCATCAGGTGCAGTAGACTTATGAAATAGGCATAGAAAACAGCCCCCCAGCTCGCAGGTCCACGATCGACATGAACATTACCGTCAGACCAGATCTGCGTCCATACGAGATGGTGAGTATCGTTTGTCAGGATCAGCAGCGCAAATAGGAACGGCAGGACAGCCAAAGCAAAGACCGCCCGTCGGGTCACCCACTTGCCTAGTCCGGCATACTCAAGGGCAAAGCACAATTCCGCAATGACTGCCGGAAGTATTAGAGCCCTCTCGAACTTGAACCAGAAAATCCTGGTGTTATCATCCGTGCCGGCCAGCCCCAAGGCATTGGCCAGAACCCAAAGCATTATTGCTGTCAGCAGAACGATAAAGGAAACGGCCCCTGGCACAGTACGGTCTCGAAAGGCATAAAGCCCCATCGCCACCAAAAATACAGCGCATGCGAAGAACGGCCAAATGTAAGGCGTGTACTCGTAGGGCCATGTCATATTTTTACCACAATGGGCAAAGTCTCGTTGAAGAGAGCGCCCGGTTTTTTTACTTTTTTTGAATGATTGCCTTTTTACAAACCACTCCAACATGATCAATACTTACAGTGCGTAAAGATCCTTCTCACCAACCTTTAGGCCCTTTGCCCGAATGCCAAGTTTCTCTTTTATTCCTTCTACAAAACTCTTACTTCCAACAGCGATGCTTTGAGACCATTTGCTTTCTCGAACATAAGTGACATAAGCGAGCATTTGGTTTTTTTATAATACAGATTCAGCCTTATTTTCAATTTATTTCTGACTGGTACCGAAAGAAAGAGGTGCATTGATCTGAAAATGTACATGCAAATTTGATGCAAATTCTAAATGCATTTACCCTGCAATTTTTTTACCCCTTGCCTTAAAACACTTAGTCAGGTATAGAAATAGATTTTTGTTACGCTTTATGAAACAAACCAGATACGCGTGAACTTCAGGTGTGATACATTCAAACCATGAAAAATGAAAAAAAATTACCTATAGCTGTGGTTGGAATGGCCGGTGTTTTCCCAGAAGCTCCTGATATTGATATATTCTGGAACAACATTATCAACTCAACTTTCGGGGTTAATATTTGTTAAAGACATCGAGTTTAACAGATTGAAATAATTAAAAATAGTGTCCTTGTCACATTGTCTGACGGGAATAAAGCAAGAATCATTTTTGTCCCCTGTGACAAAAAACGAGGTTGGCTCGCTCTTTTATCAACAGATATTTCCATAGCTGATGAAGAGATAATAAGGCTATACGGCAAACGCTGGGACATCGAAGTATTTTTCAAAATGTGCAAGCAACATCTGAAACTGGTCAAAGAAATCCAAATCCGGAACGAGGATCATAAACTCCATTCTCGACCTGATAATGGGGGCAGCTATTGCATATTTCGGCCTTAATAATAGCCCAATGCCCCAATTGAAAGGGGAATGTGGATGAATTTTCTCCTCCGAAAGTTGAGCTATATATTTATGAGATGCAAGATTTTGGGATCAGGCTTGTTCCTAAAAATTAAGGAACCGTTCACGGTTGTCGATAAATAATATGCTTTACTCAAAAGTTTACATAAATTCAT
>JAFDFV010000233.1 GCA_019309665.1 Deltaproteobacteria bacterium
CTCTATATTGAAGTGGATGAGATTTATAATCTGGCATGTCCGGCAAGCCCGATTCACTACCAGTTTGATCCGGTCCAGACCACTAAAACAAGTGTGCACGGCGCTATCAATATGCTGGGACTGGCAAAACGCATTAAAGCGAAGATTTTACAGGCATCAACATCTGAAGTATATGGAGATCCGGAAGTACATCCCCAACCGGAAAGCTATTGGGGCAGGGTAAATCCTGTTGGCATACGCTCGTGTTATGACGAAGGCAAGCGCTGTGCCGAGACGCTGTTTTTCGATTATCACCGCCAGCACAATCTGGATATCAAGGTGGTGCGTATTTTCAACACCTACGGCCCCAACATGCATCCAAATGATGGACGTGTCGTCTCCAACTTCATTGTTCAGGCTCTGAAAAACGAAGATATTACCGTTTATGGCGAGGGCAGCCAGTCCCGCAGCTTCTGCTATGTGGATGACCTGATCGATGGGTTTGTCAGGATGATGAATTCAAAACAAGGGTTTACAGGGCCGGTGAATATGGGCAATCCGGATGAATTCACCATTCTGGAACTCGCACAAAAAGTGATTGATATTATTGGCAGCCGATCAAACATTATCCACAAACCCCTTCCCAGTGATGACCCGAGACAGAGGAAACCGGACATTACCCTTGCAAAACAGGAGCTGGACTGGGAGCCGAAGATTAAGCTGGAAGATGGGTTGGTAAAAACTATTGGATATTTTGAAAAACTACTCATTAGCCAGAGTCAGTAAAAAATGTTAAAATTGTAACTAATTATTTTTTTATGCAGCAATTACTTAACCCGACACACAGAATCAGAGATCCCATCTACGGATATATCTGGCTGACAGATACTGAACTGGAATTGGTGGATACTCCTGTTTTTCAGCGTTTGCGCAGAATTAACCAATTAGCCCTGACCAAATACGTTTACCCAACGGCAGAGCATTCTCGTTTTGTGCATTCCCTTGGGGTTGTGCAGGCTGCTACGAATATATTTTATGAGGTACTTAGATTTAATCCTGATATTTTCAATAATGACGCACAAGAATTGCAAAAGCACCTGCAAATAGTGCGTTTTGCTGCCTTGCTTCACGATATTGGACACATGCCCTTTTCCCACGCTGCAGAACAAGTTTTTCTTGACGGCAATTTTACACACGAAGATATCAGTAAATACATTATTCAAAACAATCCGAGCATATCGAATAAGATTAAAAAAGATGGAATAAAGCCTCAGATAGTTGCCAGCCTGCTGAAAGGCAAGCCCCTTAAAGAATACTCTTTATTGAAAAAATTTATTTCAGGTGAATTTGACGCTGATCGGGCTGATTTTCTGTTGCGCGATTCATATTTTTGTGGCGTTAAATATGGTGAATACGATTATATCCGCTATGCAGGATCATTCAGAATTATACCTGATAAAGACAGGCAAGCGGTGTTTGCCATTGAAAAAGGAAACCTGCATGCAGTAGAAGCGTTTTTGCTTGCCAGGTACCATTACTATTTACAAGTTCCTTTTCACAGAACCAGAAGGGGGTTTGATATTGTTTTAGAACGTTATTTCAATGACCTGCGGGAACGTGGGAAACTTCCGGAATCAGGAATTAAAATTGATAATTCCAACATTGACATTGATTTTGATCGGTTTCAATTTTTCGATGACTATACTGTGTTTGAACAAATCAAAAAGGATGTGGTTAAAGGAAACCCATGGGCGTTAATTTTGATGCGCCAGGACAGGCTGCATCCGGTATTTGATACTGAAAGAAATGATAAAGGGAATGAAAATGACTTTTATGATCTGCAGGAACGGTTTGCAAAGCATGGCCTGAAAGAAAATCAGGATTTTTTCTGTTTCAGCAAAAAGGTTGAAGTCCATAAGATTCTTGAAAATTCTGATGAAATGGGGGAAGGTTCCTATGCTGTTGTGGACAAGGCTGAAGATAATAAGCTGATTGGTACAATACTTGACCATTCTTCTCTTCTAATTTCCACTAAAAAGAATCCTGCGTATATCCGCCGTATTTATCTTACGTCAAGTGCGCGGGAGAAAGCAAAGCAAGTCCTTGTTCAGTTTAGAAAAAACCTGAATGCCAGGGAGAAAAGGAAAAAAGGAGGAAAATAATGAGTGTGGAGAAATCAAATCAAATATTTAAACACGTTTTGGCCTGGATGCGCGACAAGAACATTGAGACAAGCAAAATAGCCATCCAGAAGACGCTTTTCTTTTTAAAAGAATGTGGTATTCCAATGCGTTTTGAGTTTGATGCCTATACCTATGGGCCTTTTTCCAAACAGATTATGGATGCGGCAAAAGAACTGGAATATGCCGGGGAAATAACTGTCAGTCACAGCGATTACAAGTTGACTTCATCTTTTTCCGATACTTTGCCTGAAAAGAAAAAGACAAATTTAGACAAAAAGTTAAACAAATTTTTCAGCTTGATAAACGGAGATTTCAGTTTTGATAACATGGAGCTTTTTGGCACTGTTCTTTACTGCATTCGAGCCTTGCAGGAAAACGGCATGGAGCCGGATTCCAACGATGTGATCCAGGAATTTCAGGCATGGAAGGGGACGAGATACAGTGATAAAAATATAGAAAATGCCTATGAAAAACTATATCCTGTTTTTTCCGAGGTGTGATTAATACAGTCCCCTCAAAATAAAATGACAAAAAAGTAGGAATTCGACTTTTTACAAAGCCATTAAGCTTTAGATGTGAGATCAAAAAAATCAAAAGAATATGAATACTGAAAAAATATCCCAAATAACAACAAAAACATTTACTCCCCCGCATCCGCTGAAAACAGCGGTTCTATTCATGGTCTTTAACCGCCCGGATACTACCAAACAGGTGTTTGAGGCGATCCGAAAGGCAAAACCGCCGCGGCTTTATGTCTCCGCCGATGGCCCAAGGGCAGATAAGGCTGGTGAGGCGGAAAAATGCAAAGAAGTGCGCCGGATTGCGATGCAGGTGGATTGGGATTGCGAGGTGAAAAGCCTGTTTCGTGATCAGAATCTTGGCTGCAAAGTTGCGGTTAGTTCTGCCATCGATTGGTTTTTCGAAAATGAGGAAGAAGGTATTATTCTGGAAGACGACTGCCTGCCGAGCCAGAGCTTTTTCTGGTTTTGCGAGGAGTTACTGATAAAGTTCAGTGATGACCCAAGAGTGCAACATATTGGTGGTACTAATCCATTTGATACTGAACTGACTACCAACCAGTATTATTTTTCGAAATTCAACAGGATTTGGGGATGGGCTTCGTGGAGACGGTCTTGGAATAATTACAACGTTGAGATTAAAATGTGGCCATCAATTAAAAAGGAAAATTATCATAAGCGAATTTTAGGAGAAGCAGTTGGTAGATACTATGAAAAGATATGGGATGCAGTATATCAAGGCAAGATAGATACATGGGATTATCAATGGATGCTGTGTAGGATGTTACAAGGTATGGCGATAATACCATATGTTAATCTGATAAGTAATATTGGATTTGGCGAGAATTCAACACATACAACAACTAACAATTCAAAACTTTCAAATCTACCGCGTGGCGAAATTATATTTCCATTACAACATAGGGAATATTTTGTAATGGACTACAAGAAGGATCTATGCTGGGAAAAATATTTATTGAATGAGCCTGGCCTAATATCAAAGCTATTGAGGATTTTTAAATGAAAATAGGCATTCTAACTTTTCATGATGGAATCAACCATGGCGGCTTTTTCCAAGCTTATTCTACATTTTCGCTTTTAAGAAGTTGGGGGCATGATGTAGAAATTATTAATTATAAAAATTCAACGCACTGGTTTAAAGAATATAAAGCTTTTTTATTTACTA
>JAFDFV010000234.1 GCA_019309665.1 Deltaproteobacteria bacterium
AAATTACTCAAGAAAAAAATGGACTGGAGAATATTACAGAGGCAGTTGGAGCGAGTCGGATAATCCTTATTATAATCTTTGTTTCAGTAAAACAGATCCATTTGATAAAGAATTTATAAGAATTGCAGAAGAAGTTTTTGCTCCGCTTTTAAAGCATTGCAGGAAAATTTGAAAAAATTCACCACGGAGAGGCACTGAGTTTCACTGAAAATTGTAAACAATGCAACCTGTGCGGTTAGCTATTAGCGGTTAGCTGTTAGCATTGAAAGAGGATGTTGAACAGTTTTATCCAAAAGCTAACCGCTAATGGCTAAAAGCTAACCGCACGGGTCGAAAAGTTTTAGAGTTTCTTCAGGACATTGCTGCCAATCCTAAAAAACCGGTTGGAGCGGACAATCCCCTTCGCCAGATTATCATCAATACCCATTCACCGATTATTTTGAATCAAGTTTCCGCTGATAATTTATTATTTGCTGAATTAAAAGAATTAGAACGAGATGGCCTAAGATTTAAAAGAACTTGTTTTAGCTGTTTGCCTGATACATGGCGAAAAAAAGCTTTCCCGGAATCAGAGACGGTTTCTAAGGATAAATTATTTTCCTGTTTAAAATCTATATTTCCTGCCGAAGAACAATCATTAGATATAAGTCCAAAATCAAAACAGAAAAAATCAAAAAGTACTGATGACCGCCTTGATCCGCAACTGCAGCTTCCCACATTTAGGGATGTTTAAACCTAAATTGAGCGATTTTAAATATTATTTTTTTGGACAGGATTTACAAGATATTCAGGATTTAAATTATCGAGACTTTTCCTGTTAATCCAAATCTAAATCCTTATACCTTGATACACACCTTCTTCATGTTGTGATTATATTTTATGATTTACTGGATAACTACAATGAGAGTTGGCTTTGTTTGTGCACTTTAAATAAAATCTTGTTTATCCTGTTATCCTGTCAGATTCTTTTTCAAAAAATAGACAACTGAACTTTTACGCGATTTTTTCATCTTGACTGGTTATGCATTAAGTGTATAATGTGTATCGAATACACATGGGAGGTAAATAGTGCGAACTAATATTGTAATAGACGATGATTTGCTAAAAGAAGCCTTTTCGGTCAGTCGTGCCGGAACCAAGAAAGATCTTATTCACGAAGCGCTGAAAGAACTTGTCCGGTTGAGAAAACGGAAGGACTTGACCGAACTGGCTGGTTCCATTGAATTCTACAAGGGCTTTGACCATAAGAAGTTAAGGAAGTTAAGAGGATGATTTTAATTGACACCTCGGTCTGGATTGAAGTCCTCAGAGACAAAAAAGGTGATATAGTCAAATCGTTTCGTGACAGAATTCAGGATGACATTTGGTTATTAAGCCGTTTTACTCAACTGGAACTCCTTCAGGGGGCTAAAGATGAATACGAGTGGAAGAGGCTTGATGATTATCTTTCAACTCAGTACTATCTTGAAGCTTCAGAAAATACCTGGGCCGAAGCAGCAAGAATATACTTTGAGCTAAGGCGAAAAGGTGTAACCATAAACAGTTCTATAGATTGTTGTATTGCCCAGATAGCCATTGAGGCAGGAGTACTTCTTCTTCACAAAGATAAGGATTTTTCAAAGATAGCTAATATCAGGCCATTAGAATCCGAATACTTTGATTAACAGTTCAACTTCTGTTATAATATTTAAGACTTTTTATTCGGCAAAATTGCCCTATTTTTCTTTTTCGCATGCAATAATGCACGAAAACAAATCGGGCTTTTAGGCCCGCTACATCAATAGCAGATCACGTATTGTCCTGGAGAAGAAGATTTGGAACGCAAAATAAATATTCGTGAAGCGCAGAAGGATGACTTTGATTGGGTTTCGAGCAATATGCAGAATGCCCTTGAACCTTACTATGGAGGTGATCATTTTGCTCATGCAAAACGCATCTTTGATGCCCATATTTCGGGAGGGAACGATCACATCGGTTTCTTTTCGTTTGAACAGCGTATGTTCATATTAGAAGTTAGCGGCGTTATTGCAGGCATGATACATCTAGTAGGGAAAAAACAATCAACCTACAAGATAAGCCCACTCATTATATCGCCTGAATTTCAAGGCCGCTTTGGCCTTGGGAGTCAGCTCGTTACCTATGCTGAAGAATATGTCCGGCGAAAGAGCAAGGCTAGACAGCTCTATTGTACCGTTGCTGAGCAAAACTATGCGGCGATGCAGTTTTTTCTTCGGAAGGGTTTTGTAAAGGCGGGCAGCTCAGATAGTCACTATAAAAATGGTATAATTGAGACAATGCTTTACAAACCCTTATTTAGTAAAGGTGAGCTTGAAGCATTGGATGGGCAGCATGTTTCAGTCTTGCCCTTGGATGAGACTGAGCATCGTCTCAGAACCCAGATTCGGCAAATTCTCCTTGAAGAATTACCAAAATCGTTTGAGGGTATTGATAATAGTTGGGTTTCATCACTCTTTGCGGGATATGATCGGCGAAACACAAAAGATATCAATGCAAAATATAAGCTGATCTATGTTGCTCTTAATAGTGCAATGGATCCTATTGGGATAGCTGGCGCAACGCCTAAGAAAGGCAGTCCTATCAAAGTAATGCCACTTATTGCAAAAAACAAAGCCGCATTTGAGGCGCTTCTGATTGACATTCCACATCAGTTATCATTGTACGGGCACAAGCTTTACGTCCACATTAATCCGACGGTTGAAGAAGTGATTTCGCTACAAAGGTTGGGGTGGAATCTTGATGCTGCATTACCTGCTGGTTATAGGCCAGACGTAGTTACTCAACAATGGAGTATTGACGTTAATCGCCATACCATGAGGACGATGAGAGTTAAAGAGAAATTCTTTAAATCAATTCGTTCAGGTGAAAAGACATTAGAGATTCGTGTTGGTTACAAGACGACGATCAATTCAATCAAGCTCGGTGAACGTATCCGTCTCACTACCCATACGGACAAACTTGATGTAAAAGTTTGTTCAGTAAGAAGATACCCATCATTTATAAAAATGTTTGATGTCGAGTCATATAAAAATATCATGCCTTGGGCCAGCTCTATGGAAGAGGTACTGTCTCTTTTAAGGCAGTTCTATCCAAAAAGTAAAGAACAGTTAGGAGTTGTGGTTTTAGAATTTGGTCCAATTAATGACTAAAGGGAGAGAATATGAATAAAAAAATAAAATCCTGCACTTTAATGGAAAAATATATCCGCCTAATCAAGCAAGGCAAAAAGCCTGTCGAGGCGAGAGTGGCAATACCTATGTTTGAAAACTGGCAGGCGGGAGATACAATTAGATTTTTTAGCAGGAGGAATCCAAGAATTGAAGTTATTGTAAAAATTGTCGGTAAAAATCGTTACAAGACATTTCGTCAAATGCTTGAAGCTGAGAGTGTCGAAAATTTAATCCCTGAGGTCAATAGCATCAATGAAGGAGAAAGATTATATTTAAAAATACCAAAGTATGCTGAACGGGAAAAGCAGTATGGGGTTCTGGCCTTCCGACTTGAACTTATTTAGATCCGACCACGTAAGGGACACCGATGATATTCATGCGGTGAACATTGGGGGGGGCGGCTGAATGGAAACGGGTTTGCCATTGGCCACGATGTTTTTAACTCCACCTTAGGGAGCAGCTTTGAGGCTGATATTGGACGACAGGATGCGGTTCGTCCCTGTAAATGGGATAAACAGACGAAGTGGAATGCCGGGGTTCGGGACGTTCAGGGTTCGGGACAGGGTTCGGGACGTTCATTAGTTTATAAGTTGACAGGGCGCTTGAACTATGGTGTCGAGCCTTTACGTTGTGGGCGAAGACTGATACGTTTCGTGAAGAAACAGACGAATGCAGCGATTAAATTGGAGAAGGAAAGAATCGGTGTCAAAGCTTTGACACCATAAATCCTGATTTCAGCAGTAAAGGAATTTATGAATTTCCAAAAACATACCTCTTTAGAAATGGTCAAGCTTTTCAACAACAAGCCTTTTCAAGGGCAATCTCCTGAAAATGCCAAAGTTGTGTTTCTAAGCTCAGACGCAAACTATTCGCCAGAAATTTCAAATCACCAATTTTTCGACTACATACTGGAATACCAGAAAGACGGAATCACCTTCTGGAATAAATATGGCTGCCATCACCCTTTCCTGTTGCCCAACAATTGGGTTAACGCAGACCGCGAATAAGCGCCCGTTTTTTTATTCGAACTCCCGGCGCGGCTGGTTACCCTTGGCGTTCGGTAGAAAATAAGATTTGATAACTAAGTTTGTAGATTACTTTTGAATTAGTTGACAATTATTATGAGAAAATACGACAAATTAGTCTTTCAAATACTCCGAGGTATGAGACAATACTAATATTGCCTTTACTGATTTGGTCAATCTGTTGAAACCTCTTGGATTTGACATGAGAATCAAAGGAAGTCATCATGTTTTCAGGAAGAATGGTGTCATAGAGAAGGTCAATTTGCAGAAAGAAGGCAACAAATAGCAGTCTATGGTTGTTAATAAGTTACTTTTGAGTTTTCAAATTTCTGATAACCATTTTCCCCAACAAATGGGGAAAATGGTCAAATTGGGTTCAGGCAGTCAGCGTGAAATTCAGGATTATGCCCTTTCCCGTTATGCTTGCTATCTGATTGTTCAAAATGCAGACCCGAGCAAGTCGGTCATCGCAAATGGCCAGACCTATTTTGCCATTCAAACTCGCAGGCAGGAATTGGCTGATGACTTAACATTCCAGCGCCTGAAGGAAGATGAAAAATGCATCCTTCTACACAATGAAATGCGAGAATACAACAAGCAACTCGTGGAAGTCGCGCAGCGGGCTGGTGTAGAAACCAACTTTGACTTTGCCATCTTTCAGATTGGCGTTGAAATGGTCATGATCGGGAACACATAAGGGGTCTGCCAGGCAATCGAACTACGAGCCGGCCAAATAGTATTGCGGCATGGTACAGAAAAGTCGAAAATATACGAAAAAGTTGTATGAATATATCTGTAATTTGCGAAAAACTCGTTGACAAAAATAAATGTCCCCTTTTATTTGATATTGGCCTCCTCGGGTGTATGCTGAATCTACCGGTTAGCCTCATCCACTCACAAGACTACGGCATTGCAAAAGGGTATCTCGCAGAGAATTTGTAGAGGTTAAATCCGGGACCCGAACACATGCAAAAAGCCTGCGGCAATATATCTTGAAGTATTCACCGAAAAGGGCCGTCAAGATATCCGGAAAACCGCTGAGCAGGATCAGGAACCAGGTTATTCAAAACTATCCGCTCTATCTCGCTGCAAAGATATGATCGGCGCAGTCTCCGGCGTGATTTAAAAGGTTTTGAGCGAGCCCTTACTGGATAAAGAACCTGGTCCTATTTATAATGCTAAGAGGAGTTTTTTGATAATTCAGTGTAATTTAAGTGAAAATCCGTGGCGATGGCGAAGTATTTCAAAAATTAAGACATTATGATAAATTCCGATATCATTGTTTCAGCAGCAGTAGAAGAGGAGCTTTCAAAACTTATTGATCGCATTGAAAGTCCGGTTTTTTCAATTGTGGGCGGCAGAAGAATTACCAGTGGATACATTGAAGGAAAGCCTGTCCGGGTTTTGATAACAGGGCCTGGAACTGTTAATGCCGTCCAGTCCTTAACCGCAGCCATTGAAAATGCAAGACCGTCCCTGATAATTCAAACAGGATGTGCAGGAGCATTCAGAGGGTCAGGTCTGAATATAGGAGATATTGGAATTGCAACAGAAGAAATAGATATCCAGCTTGGCATCGAGGCGGTAAATGGCAGTCTGCCTTTAAATGAACTGCCGTTTTCAATAATCAAGAGCAGTAATGTTGATATTAAAAATCGTTATCCTTTTGATATTAAGCTTGTAAATCAGGCATCAGACACTTTAGCAAAGGTTTTTGAAGGAAAGAGCGTTCAGCTAGTAAAAGGATCATTTGTAACTGTTTCAACAATAACCGCTACAGATAGCAGAGCAAAGGATATTTATAAACATTACAGCCCATGCATGGAAGGAATGGAAGGGGCAGGGGCCGCACATCTGGCAATACATTACGACATTCCTTTTCTGGAAATACGATCAGCAAGCAATTTTGTTGGAAAACGAGACAGGAGTTCATGGAATCTGCCGCTTGCATTTGAAAGAGGTGCTTTGGCTGTTTTAAATTTAATTCGTACAGCGGATGAGCGTAAGGTGTAATCAAATTAAAAC
>JAFDFV010000235.1 GCA_019309665.1 Deltaproteobacteria bacterium
CCTGGGACACATTTTTTCAGACAGCGCCAGCTCTGCGGCGGCAATAACCCCGTTCATGGGTGTCCGGATTTCATGGCTCATATTAGCCAAAAACTCACTCTTAGCCCTGGTGGCGGCTTCGGCGGCCCGTTTAGCCTTCTGCTCCCGGATGTACGCATCCTGAAGCCTCTCTTCCGCTTCCACTTCGGCAGTCAGATCGCGGAAGATCTCAAATCCTCCCAGAACTTTTCCCGAGGAATCCTTCAGAAGAGCGGAACTGGACATCGCCGGGATCTCGCGGCCCTTTCGATTTTTTATGGTTATCCGTTGGCCTACCGTGACTTCATCGGTTTCCAGAGCCTTTTTTACAGGACACTTCTGTTCGCAGGCAGAACTATGGAACACTTCGCAGCAGGGCATTCCAATTGCCTCTTCACGGGACAGGCCTGCCAGGCGCGCTGCAGCTTCATTGATGAATGCCACATTCATCTCCGGATCTACAGTGAAGAAGGGATCGGAAATCCCGAGTTTGAGGCTGTTAGCATACTCCATCCTGTCACGTATGCTTTTTACCATGAGGTTGAAGTTGCGTGACAGCGCTCCAATTGAATCTTTATGATCATCATGTACTGCAACGGTGACATCTCCACCAGCTACCTGACCGGTTTTAGTTCTCAGATGCTGGATTCGCTTAGTAACCAGCCTTGAGAAGAAAAAGTTTATGACCACAATTACCCCAATAATTGCGGCAGTAAAATAAATAATAAGACTGTTTCGGGTATTACCGATAGCAGTAAATACCTTTTTGACAGGCTGCTTGATGATCATAGCGCCGATAACTTTTCTGGTAGAGCCATGGCAATGATGGCAGGAGTCTTCATTAAGAATAGGTTTTATTGTTATAAGATATGGTGTATGATCTTCCATGTCGGAAAAGGAAATATCAGGAGCCTGTCCGGTCAATAAAGATTCAGCCAGGGCATCAAGCGATTTGTTTTCATAAAGGTATGTTGCCATGCTTTTGTGAATTCGCTCGTCTTCAGAAGCATACATAATCATCTTTTGAAAGTCGGAAATATATACCTGAACCCCCTCCATGTGGTGTTTTATGTCCTTCATCTGTTCTCTAATAGTTTTGCTGTCGCCCACTGACATAGGGAATTTAATTCCACTATAAATACTTTCAAGCAGGTGGTCTGATGAGCAGGCCACCTGGTTCATGGCGGTTTCTTTATGTATAGTCAGACTTTGATAGAGACTAAGTCCCATAAAGAAACCTACAACCATTATGGTTGCCACGAGAATCTTGGTCCTTATTCTTGTATTTTTTAAAATAGTATCTATCGGATTCATTTTAATAGCACCTCCGATATGTATAGAAGGTTTTCGGTTTACAGTTCACAGTTTACGGTTGTTCAAAATATAAAACTATAACCTCACAACCGTGAACTGTTACCTAATATAACTGGTATCACAAATCCATTGCAAGAGGAAAAAAGGGGGATAAAAGAAGAATTTTCAGTAGATCTATTAAGGGATAGCAGGGCAGGGGGGGTGTAACCGTTCACAGTTATCGGTTCACAGTTTACGGTTGCTCAAAACATAAAACCGTGAACCGTAAACCGACAACCGTAAACCGTTACTATTATTCCTTATTTTTGTTTATTTCTTCTATAATTTTCTGCGATATCTGAGCAGGGACTTCGTCATAATGTGATAATTCCATTGTAAATGTTCCACGACCGCCTGTCATAGAATTAAGATCCGGCGCATAGGTTAAAAATTCAGCCATAGGCACGTGGGCATTTATGACCTGATTTTTGCCTTTGGTATCCATTCCCAGCACCCTTCCTCGCCTGCTGTTCAGATCACCCATAATATCTCCCATAAATTCATCGGGTGTAATTATTGAAACCTTCATCACAGGCTCCAGAAGAACCGGCTTTGCTTCTTCGGCAGCCTTTTTAAAAGCAAGAGAACCCGCGATCTTAAAAGCCATTTCAGAAGAATCTACCGCATGATATGATCCATCATCAAGCGTAACCTTGAAATCAACACATGGGAACCCCGCAAGAACTCCCTTCTGACAGACTTCCAGTATTCCCTTTTCCACAGCAGGAATGTAAGTTTTAGGTATTGCGCCGCCAACAATAGCATCCACAAATTCAAATCCCTTGCTTCGTTCTAAGGGTTCTATCTGAATCCAGCAATCGCCATACTGACCATGTCCACCTGACTGTTTTTTGTGTTTTCCCTGAACACGCACCTTTTTTTTGATTGTCTCTTTATAGGGAATTTTCGGAATATTTAAGAGGACTTCAACATTAAACTTCCTTTTAAGCTTTTCAATAGTAGCCTCAACATGTACCTGGCCTCTTCCGGATAAGAGGATTTCCTTTGTTTCAGAATTTCTAGTAAGTTTTAAAGCCGTGTCTTCCTCTAACAACTTTGAAAGAGAAATAAAAACTTTATCTTCATCTCCTTTTGTTTTGGATTCAAGAGAAAACGAAATAAGTGTTGGAAGTGGTTCCACGCATTTGAATTTCACTTTATTACTTTCACTGCAAATCGTATCACCGGTAACGGTATCTTTAAGTTTGGCTACTGCAACAATGGCTCCCGGACCTGCTTCGTTAATTGGTTTTTGTTCTTTGCCTGTAACCATTAAAAGCTGGTTGAATCTTTCTTTTGAGTCTTTGTTTGAATTATAGAAAGTGCCGTCTGATCCTAGCGAACCTGAAACAATCCTGAATATTGAAAGACGGCCTGCATATGGGTCCGCCACAGTTTTAAATACAAATGCGGAAAAAGGCGCATCAGGATCAGGATGACATTTGATTTCATTTTCGCCCGACGGATCAGTACCGATTATGGGACCCATGTCAAGGGGCGAAGGCATACAATTGACAATAAAATCTGAAACAAGATTTATTCCTATATTTTTTGTTGCAGAACCGCAAAGCACAGGTGCAAATGCTCTTGATAATATTCCCTTTCTTAAAGCAGCTTCAATATCATCATCAGATAATGTTTCGCCCTCAAGATACCTTTCGAGAAGTTCATCATCAGTCTCGGCAATATTTTCGACAAGTGCTTCGCGTTCACTCTCAACCAACTCTTGCATATCTGATGGTATATCAACCTGTTTTGACTTACCTTCAGTATCATATATATAAGCTTTCATGCCGATAAGATCGACAACTCCTTTAAATTCGGATTCAGCACCTATTGGAAGTTGAAGAATAATCGGCTTTGGTTCAAAAGTATCTACAGCATCTTTAAAAGTGCGAAAAAAATCCGACCGTTCCCTGTCCAGTTTATTTATAAAAATAGCGCAAGGCAGATTTAATTCACCAGCAAAATCCCATGCCATCTCGGTCTGAACTTTCAAACCATCAACGGCATCTATAACAACAACAACCCCATCAGCCGCCTGCATACAGTTTCTGGTATCTGAAAAAAAGTTCTGATCACCCGGGGTATCAATTATACTTACTATCTGTTTTTTACAGTTGTATTGATGAAATCCAGTGCTTAAACTCATTGTTCGTTTAAGCTCTTCCGGCTCAAAGTCCATTACAGTATTGCCGTCTTCAACACGTCCCAGTCGTTTGATAACTCCAGCATTATATAGCATGACTTCCGCCAGAGAAGTTTTCCCTGCGCCTCCATGTGCAACAAGAGCAATATTTCTTAATTGTTTAACTATTTCACTCACTTGAAACTCCTCTCTGATAGTTTTTTAACTCGCCAAAAAATTGCCCAAAAAAATATCTTTTATATGGTTAAGTATAATAAATCAAGATTAAAAAGCAGGATCAGGGGGTAGGGGATCATAAGCACTAATCCCCGACCTCTGCCTTTAATCCCTGATCTCTGT
>JAFDFV010000236.1 GCA_019309665.1 Deltaproteobacteria bacterium
TATAAGGGACAATACCATTATCGCAGTGGAAGCACCAAGCAGGAACTTAAAGGTTCAGCTCTGGATGCCTTTCTTTTGAAAAAATATGGTCTGCATTGGGACGGTGTTCCGGTACCGAATTTATTACCAGAATTTCTTGAGGAAAAAGCGTTTGCGCTTTTTGCGAAAAAAGCTGTCAAAAGCAAGCGATTGGGGTATGCGGTATTACACGAAAACAGAAAATCGCTGTTAAGGAAATTGCATCTGGTTGAAGGCTCCTACCTGAAAAGGGCGGCAGGGCTCTTGTTCCATGAAGATCCTGAGCAGTATGTCACCGGAGCCTATGTGAAAATCGGGTTTTTCAAAACCGATTCGGATTTGGTCTATCAGGATGAAATTCACGGTAACCTGTTTCAGCAAGTGGATAACACCATCGATTTGTTGCTGACAAAATACATGAAAGCCTATATCAGTTATGAGAGGCTTCAGCGGGTGGAAAGCTATCTGTTTCCTGCACCGGCATTGCGGGAAGCCCTGCTCAATGCTGTCGTCCATAAGGATTACAGTAGCGGCAATCCCGTGCAGATCAGTGTTTACGAGGACAAAATTATTTTTTGGAACGCAGGCCGTCTGCCCGATGAGTTGTCGATAGAATTGTTACAGAAAAAGCATCCTTCCATCCCTTACAACCCGCTCGTAGCCTCTGCATTTTTCAGGGCTGGTTATATTGAAGCCTGGGGGCGGGGAATAGAAAAGATAAATAATGAGTGCAAAATGGCCGGTGTTCCTGCCCCGGAGATCAATTATGCATTTGCAGGGTTGATGATAACTTTTCAGGCAAGGAGCGGAGAAGTGTCGGGGAAAACGCTGGGGAAAACGCTGGGGAAAACGCTGGGGAAAACGCCTGATGCCATACTTTTGTTTTTGGATGAAAATCCATCTTTATCCATCCCTGAAATTGCAGAAAGAATTAATAAATCAGAAAGCGCTGTAGAACGTGCCATCAGGAAGCTGCGTGAAGAAGGCTGTTTAAAACGAATAGGTCCTGCCAAAGGCGGCTATTGGGAAATAATAAAGGAATAGTTCATGGGAAATGTTGGTGATATTGAGCGAATCACGCAAAACCGCGTGGTAAAATTGTTCAAAGAAAAATTGGATTACACCTATCTGGGTAATTGGGAAGATCGCTCCGGCAACAGCAATATCGAGGAAAAACTTTTAACCAATCACCTCACTAAAAAAGGCTACAGCCAAGCCCACATCACAGCTTCTTCCATCCTGGCTCAGGTGGCAAAGAGCTGGCGGAAAAAAGTTGTCTGCGTGCAAATTCAGTATGTTTGCCTAACCATTTGAACTTGACCGCAGAAGCCGAGCCGATTTAGAATATTCGTAGTTTTGTGGCAGCTTATCACTTTTTTGATAGTTTTTCGGATAGCGTTTGCGGGAGGTGAGCAGTACGATGAAATGAAATGGATAAAAAGGATGCCTAATCGAAAGAAATATATCCTAAAAATAGGGGGATCATTTTTAAGTGGCTCAGCATTTTTAGTTATTTTGTCATTCATTCAGAAAGTCTCCGCAGGATTCAATCCATTCACATTGAAGGGCTATTTGGTTCCATTTTTATATGGAGGCATATCAGGTGCTATTCTGGGAATATACATTGTCAAAGTTAGAGAACTTAACGCAAAACTCCAGCAACGTGTAAATACACTGGAAAACTTTTTGCCAATCTGTTCGAACTGTAAGAAAATAAGGAAGCCAGATTCTGACCCGGAGAAAATGGATTCTTGGGAACAAATTGAAACGTATATTTCTCACAAAACATCATCTCAATTTTCGCATAGTATTTGCCCTGAATGTATGAAAAAACTATATGGAGATATTCACAATAAGGATTATTGAATTTATCGGTATCCTTCATAATCGTATGAAAGTAGTTGACACTTTTGGGAAATAAATATTTCTTCCATTTACAGGTTTTTTTCGTTATTGCTGTGGGAGTGGCTTTCAGTCACGATTTTCGAGGCAGAATGCTTCTCCCATAAAAAGTGTAAACTATAAAATGAATGATGCCAATTTATCATCTAACGGATTAACTCTGACTGAAAAAGGCGGGACATTTTTTGCTTTTAACAATGTTTTTGTGGGCTTTTTCAGCAGGTTATCCGAGACGTTGGACGTAAATGCCCTAAATAAAGTAGCGAAAGTTAGGAACGTGGACGAAATAACTTCCCCAACTATACATCACAGCTTCAGGCCGCCTTTGTCCGGTCTTAAATCACAAAAATATTGAAATAGCTCGCTATTCCTTCAACTTTTGTGATCTGAGATCGAACAAATTCGACCCAAATCTGTGCGCCTACTTGAGGAAGTTAATTCGTCCACGTTCTCCGTATTGTCAGTGATCGTATCTTGAAAAGATAAAAAGGGAGGTTTGCATGGTAAAGGCTTTTTCAGATTTTAACGGATTGGAGATGTTCTTCCTGGCATGTTCCTTCATTGGCGGGTTCTTTGTTCTCGTAAAACTCTTTCTGCAATTTATTGGTGGCCATACTGACACAGATGTTGGTGTGCACAGCAATATCGATATTGATACTGCGCACGTGGATTCTGACGTGGGTTTTCGCTTACTCTCCATGCATGGACTCTCCGCATTTTTTATGATGTTCGGTTTAGTCGGGCTTGCCCTTTACCGACAGAGCCAGGTGGGGGTTATAATCTCCATTATCGGGGCGGTGGCAGCAGGAATGGTCTCGGTGTGGGTTATCGGCAAGCTATTCCAAGTGGCTGCGCGCCTGCAATCCAGTGGTACGCTCAAAATCGCTGACGCCGTGGGTAGCACAGGAACCGTTTACCTTACTATCCCCGAAGGGGGATCTGGGCGGGTCAGCCTCAATTTTCGAAACCGTCTTCGCGAATTCGATGCTACCGAAAAAAATGGGGCTGAGGTGCCCACCGGCACTCCGATACGTGTAGTTCAGGTAAACGCTAATATTCTTGTAGTAAAAATTATTAAATAAAAAAAGGAGTAGTCATGTTCGATTTTTGGATTTTTCCCATTGCCGCCTTCCTTATTCTGATTGTATCGACCATCACCTTCCTGGCCTCTCGGTATAAACGTTGTCCATCGGACAAGATACTGGTGGTCTACGGTAAAGTTGGGGAGGGACAATCGGCAAATTGTATCCACGGAGGCGGTGCTCTTATCTGGCCGTTGATTCAGGATTATGCCTACATCAGCCTGACACCGATGACTATCAGCATTCCCCTGCAGAACGCCCTTTCATTACAGAATATACGCATTAACGTTCCCTCCACTTTCACGGTCGGCATCTGCACTGAACCAGAGGTCATGACCTCCGCTGCCGAGCGTTTGCTCCACCTCTCGCAGGCTGAAATTGAGGAGATGGCAAAAGAAATCATCTTTGGTCAGTTGCGCCTCACCGTGGCTTCGTTGACCATCGAGCAGATCAATCAGGACCGCGAAAGTTTTCTGGACTCGGTCCGCAAGAATGTTTCTCCGGAGCTGAATAAAATCGGCCTGTTCCTGATTAACGTCAACATTACCGATATCACAGACCAGTCGGGGTACATTGATTCTATCGGTAAGAAAGCAGCCTCCGAGGCGATTAACCAAGCCAAGGTCGATGTTGCCGAACAGGAAAAGCTGGGTGCCATTGGTGAGGCCGAAGCGACCAAGGTGAAAGAAATCAGGGTGGCGGAAAATGTGGCAGAGTCAAAAAAGGGTAAGAAAAAGGCTGAAGCTGACCAGCGTGTTTTTGTTCAGCAACAAGAGACGGAAGCCACAATCGGTGAGGCTGCAGCCAACCGTGATAAAGAAATTAAAGTTGCTGAAAATGTGGCTGAGTCGGCAAAGGGTCAGAAAATGGCCGAAGCTGATCGACGTATCGTTGTTCAACAACAGGAAGCTCAAGCTGTGGACGGCGAAAACCACGCTAAGGCTGATATCGCCGATGCCAATGCTGAACTAACAGTGAAACAGGCATCTGCCTTGCAACGAGGCGAGGTAGCGCGGCGCGAGGCAGAGGTTGAGATTCAGAAAGCACAATATAAGGCCGAACAGGAAAGGCTCAATGCTGAAGAAGTGGTACGCCAGGAAATTGATAAGAAAAAAGTTGAGATTGCTGCCGATGCCGAAGCCGAAAAAACCCGCCGCGAGGCAAAAGGTCAGGCCGATGCCATCCTTCTTAAATATCAGGCCGAGGCCGAGGGTGTGCGTCAGGTGCTTGAAAGTAAGGCTGCCGGATATCTTAATCTGGTTAAGGGATGCAATGGCGATGCAAAAGCGGCGGCTACCCTGCTTATGACCGAAAAAATTGAACAAATTGTACAACTTCAAGTAGAGGCTATTCGCAACATCAAAATCGACAAAGTCACGGTCTGGGATCCTGCCGGAGGTGGCAAAAACAGCACAGCCACCTCAAACTTTCTTTCCGGGTTGATCAAAAGTTTACCGCCACTGCACGACGTGGCTGCTATGGCTGGGATTGAACTTCCCAAGTACCTTGGCGAAATTGCTTCGAAAAAAGCGGCACCAAAAACATCTCAAGATAAAACGGCTTCCAGCGAAAACGCTTAACTTGCTGCTATCACCGCTATTGCTCACATAGGAAAGAAGCAAAACAAGAAATGGTAGCATTCTCGCATAACCAAGCTAAATGCAGCCGACTCGTAAACTCGCGGCTAATTTGTGGGTTAAAAAAACAAAATTTCATTTTTAAAAAAGGAATTCCACATGAAGAATTACAAAAATATTATTGCTCTGATTCCGGTCGTTTTTTTACTTTCAGCAAGCCAGGCAAATGCAGAAGGTAAATGGTGGGAAAAAGGGATTAATATTTTTAAAACACAGAACAAAATATCAAAAGAACCTAGTATCGGTGAAATTGGTGAGGCATTTAAGGAAGCGCTTCGTATCGGCTCCGAAAATGTAGTTAGAAAGTTAGGCGATGTTGATGGTTTCAATGCTGATTCTGCTGTTCACATACCATTGCCAAAGGAATTAAATACTGTAAAGACAATGTTAGCTAAAGTTGGGATGTCTCGAATAGTTGATGACCTTGAACTAAAACTTAACCGCGCAGCTGAAGCCGCAACTCCAAAGGCTAAAGAACTTTTTTGGCAGTCAATCACTGAAATGACGTTTGATGACATTAAGGGTATTTATGAAGGCTCCGAAGATTCCGCAACAAGATATTTTCAGGAAAAAATGTCTCCATCGTTGAGCAAAGAAATGCGTCCGATAGTTGAAGAAAGCCTGTCAAAGGTGGGAGCAATTCAAGCTTTTGACAACGTAATGGGCAAATATCAAACTTTGCCATTTGTGCCGGATGTAAAAGCAAATTTAACAGACCATGTTGTTCGAAAAGGAATGGATGGCATATTCTATTATATTGCAAAAGAGGAAGCTGCTATTCGAAAAAATCCTGTGAAACAAACTACCGACTTGTTGAAGAAAGTGTTTGGCGCTAAGTGATTATAATTTTTTCCATGTCGGGCAAGAAAAAAATTAAAGCATTCAAAAATGGCCGAAAAAAATATTTTGCAAATACTTGCCCTAAATGCGGGGTTTTGTATGAAGGGATCGGTATAAGATTTCAACCGATGTTACAAAAAATAAATTGAAGATTATTGGTGGATATATGGAGAGGTTAAGGGTTATTCGCCGTACATATCAGTTATGAGCTTGCGTAATTGAACCGCTTTGATCTTTGATACTTTATCGATTTTCTTTTTTAGTCTCTGTTTGCTGATAGTTCGTATTTGATCAACGGCAATTTCAGCCTTTTTATTGGCGCATTTAATCTGAAGTCTGGTTCTCCATTGTGGGTGCAACTTTGAGGTTAAGGGACATACGACAACGGTTTTTAAGTATTTATTCATTTCATCTTGGCTTATTATGACAACAGGACGTACTTTTTTAATTTCGCTTCCTATCGTGGGGTTGAGGTCAGCAAAATATATTTCGTACCTTTTAATATTCAAAGTCTTCATCCTCCAATCCGTCAAGAAGCGTTGTGTCAAAATCGTCCCAATCTTCTTTTTCATCAGCCATGGCTTTATATGTATCTTCCCAAGAAAGTTTATTGTCGT
>JAFDFV010000237.1 GCA_019309665.1 Deltaproteobacteria bacterium
GGTTAAAAGGTATTTGCTGCACAGTTGATCAATTGCTTTGTTTAAGGCGCGATTCCCGTGTGAGCGGTTTATTTTGGTTTCGATAATGTATTTATGTCCCCGGTAGATCAAGAGGATATCCATTCTTCCCAATCCGCTTGGCACCTCGTAACGAAGCTCCCCTTTTTTGCCCTCTATAAACTGGTACAACCAGGCAGTCAGCAGAAACCGTCCTGTCCTCTCATATGGCTTTTGTAAAAGGCGCTTACACCGATCTGGATGATGTATTCCTCAAAATCAGAAAGGATGGCTTCCATGTTCAGAAGTCCGTCAGGTCTAAAGTAGCCCTTAACAGATACAAGATAGGGTTGCTGACCTTAATATTCTTTCCTTCTCCCTTAATCAAACCATGCGTCAAAAGAAGGGACTGCTCCTCATCGCCAGGAATATATTCAAGCCCATCAAAAACAATGTCTATAAAAGTCTCTTTGTATTGTTTGGCCTTTTCAGTGATATTGTCAAAATGGCTGTTTTCTTCATAGAGAAGAATGTCAATCGCCTTTTCCACATCTTCTTCAGTAATTGGGGCTGTGGTTTCAGGCTTTATGTTAATCGTCAGAATGGTGCCTATGCGGTTCACCAGCCAGGGCTGGCCGGCTGTTTCATTGAATACTTTTTTTACTGCATCTTCAGTAAAGGGTTGATTGGTTTCCTTTGTATATTGGGCATAAAGGTCACGGACATTCTTTAGAGTAAAAGGCGGAAGTTTTACCTGATCAGCGATATTAAATGGGGAGACACCCCCTACAATCAGCTTGGTAATGTTGCGTATACCCACCAGTCCCACGGAGTAAAGAGCTTTGTCTGTCCGTTTTTTGTATCTTTGATAGAGTTCTCTTAAGGTTGTCAGAAAATTTTCCAGTTCGTTTATTGGGATGCCATCGAACTCGTCTATGAAAATAACGATTTTTTTCAATTTTATCATGCGATTGAGTTCTTCAAATAACTCACGAAAGCAGGTATGATCGAAAATATTATGCGTATCCAGATACGCTCTCACCGCATCAAGCCTCGGGCAATCCACATCGGCCAGCCTGTTTAGCAGTTGTCTGTAAAGATCTTTTTGAATTAATTGATAAAATCTTTGTGAATTGAGATTTTTGTAATCCTGGAAACTAAGAAGGATAGCCATGTAGGTAGTCTCTTTCTCCAGTTCATGGCAAAAGCCCTCAAAAAAGGTGGTCTTGCCGCTTTGCCTCGGAGCAAATATGGAAAAGTACCTCCCCAGGTCAACCAGTGTCTTAATGTCCTGGCGTTTTGTATTAGCCACATTTTCCAACTTAACATGGTATGACATTTTCGGATCAACCGTCCCTGAGTCTTCAAACGTCCGTTTTGATTTTTTGTAATTCATCATTTCTTTTCTTTCACACCCGAAACTTTGTCTGCGTTCCCTATCAAGTTGCTTTGCCTGAATACTTCATACATGACAACTGCCGCTGCAACAGAGGCGTTCAGGGAATTTATTTTTTCTATCTGTGGGATTGAAATCAACATATCGCATTGTTTTTTGACAAGGCTGCGTATCCCTTTACCTTCTCCGCCAATAACAAGACCCAGTGAGCCTGAAAAATCACAGGAAAAAACGTCTTTATCTGCATTTTTGTCCATTCCGAAAATCCACAAGCCTTTATCCTTCAATAATTTTATGGTATTGACCATATTGGTTACACAGACCACATTCATATGTTCAAGCGCTCCGGCAGATACTTTGGAGACTGCCGGTGTGGGCAAGGCGGATCTGTCTTTTGTAATTATTACTCCGTTAACTCCGACGCAAAGAGCTGTTCTGATTATAGCGCCGAGATTATGCGGATCTACCACATTGTCTAATAACAAAAATAACTGTTTGATATCAAGATGTTGTGGCCCATTAACAATATCATTGAGTTTAACAAATGGATATGGGCTTACCTTTGCTCCAATTCCCTGATGCAGATCAGTTTTGGTTAAATATTTAAGTTGAGATGGCTCTATCTTTTTAATAGATATCTTTCTGAACTTAGCTATTGCCGGCAATTTTTCAAATTGCTTTGATATTTTGTTTTTTGAAATATATATCTCAAAAAAATTTCTCCTGCCGGCCTTGAGAGCTTCAAAAACAGGATGGAAACCATATAGTATTTCTGTCTTCAAAGCGAAACTCCGTGTCGTTCCGTGGTGAACTATTACGATTAAAAGGATTTATTATTCTCTGCCTGTACGGTATTTCTCTATAACGGATATCAGATCAGCAACAGCAACTGATAATTTATCATTGATAATTGCATGGCGGTAGAAATTTTTGTTTTTCATCTCTTTTTCTGCAACAGCAATACGCCTTGCAATGGTATCCTTGTTGTCAGTCCCTCTTGATTTAAGGCGTAGCTTAAGGATATCCAATGATGGCGGCATTATAAAGACAGTTATACTGTCATGGTATTGATCAAGAATCTGTAATGTGCCCTGAAAATCAATGTCAAGGAGTATGTCACTCCCAGCGGCTAAACTCGCATCAATAAATTCTGATGAAGTGCCGTAATAATTATCATAAACTTTTGCCCACTCTGCCCACTTGTTGTTTTTTATTCTATTTTTAAAATCATCTTCTGTAATGAAGTAATAGTCGATTCCATTCTGTTCTCCATTCCTGGGCTTTCTTGTTGTGTATGATACCGAATAAAGCATATTCGGAATCCGGTCGAGAATGGCTTTGCAAAGGGTTGTTTTGCCGGCGCCTGATGGAGCTGATATGATAAAAAGATTGCCATTACAGCAAATCTTTTCTTTATGGTTTGAACAAGCCTTGCTAATTCGATGATCATTCATGACAAGTTAAGCTGAATCCTTAAGGATAGTATATCGCTGTGATATTGTTTCCGCCTGTATAGCTGAAAGGACAACATGATTACTGTCCATGATAATCATGGCACGGGTTTTACGCCCCTGGGTTGCATCTACAAGACGCTTATTATCTTTAGCTTCATTTCTAAGTCGCTTCATTGGAGCAGAATTGGGCTGTACAATAGCCACGATTCGATCAGCAACTACAGTACTTCCAAAACCAATATTCAACAACTTCTGTTTCATATTTCCTCCCTTTTAAACCTTAAGGCTACTCAATATTTTGTACCTGTTCTCGTATTTTTTCAAGCTCGGATTTAACGGTTACAATTATATGTGACACATTTGAATTCCCTGCCTTTGCTCCCATTGTGTTAAATTCTCTGCTGAATTCCTGAAGTAGAAAATTTAACTTTCTTCCAGCGGATTCCTCAGAGTCCATAATAGCTCTGAATTCTTTTATATGACTTTCAACTCTTACTATTTCTTCAGAGATGTCGCTTCTATCTGCAAAAAAAGCCGCTTCCTGTGCGATCCTTGCAGGGTCGATATCAATCATGCCTTTTGTTAATGCAGTTATGCGCTCCTTCAGTCGTTCCTGATAATGAGATAATAGGTTTCCAGAGTCCTTTTTTATTTGACCAGTACTTTTTTCAATAAAGTCAAGTCGACTGGTAAAATCCCTGGCGATGAAATTTCCTTCTTTTTTCCTCATGGCATTAAGGTCATCAAGAGCTGTGCTTAAGCAGGTTTTTATACTATCCCAACAAATGTCCATATCTTTGCCGGTTTCAACAGGCTTAATAACTCCGCCTGTGTTCACCAGAAGATCCAGGGAGATGTCGGCGTTTATATTGAACTTGTTTTTAAGTTTGGAAAGTACATTAATGTATGCCAAGGCTTTAGGTTCATCTATATCAAAACCATATGCGTCTTTGGAATCATCTATTATCTGCAGTTTAATTTCTATCCGGCCACGTGATACGTTATCAGAAATCATGCTTTTAATTTTATCTTCCAGGCAAAGATAACCATGAGGGGCTCGCAGAGCAATATCAAGATGTCTGCTGTTATAGGAGCGAATTTCTATTGAAACAGTTAATTGTTCTTTTGTGCTTTCTGAACTAGCATATGCAGTCATGCTCTTCATCATTTTTTGCTCCTATTCAAGATAAGTAAGCATGTTTTTTTCAGTATAGTCAGGGTATGTCCATGATAATTTTCTAAACGATCCTTTTTGATAGATCAGAGTAAGATCTGCAAAAATACCCATACCTATGTAGATTCTGTGTGTATAGTTTTTGCCCGTTGCGAGAACAAAACGTTCGTGAAGCATATAACCTGGATCAATGTTGACCAGACGTTTGCCGCTTTTTGAATATTTTTTTTCGATTTTGTTTGTAATGATCTTTATTTCCGGCAGAGAACTCTGTTTAACAAGAGAGTTAAATGCAAGAACTCGTCTGAAAAGTGGAGAGCCCATTTCAGGTTCGTAATAGCTGGTATAGTTAAAGGGCAGCCATGGACTAACCGTGTCAATAGAGCCAATTTTTTCAACAAGTTCCGTTACAACCGGAACAATAAGGCTCTTTTCCTTCATAAAGAGCCCTACAACAAGTTTAGCAGGTTTAGGGCTTTGAGGTATACTCATTT
>JAFDFV010000238.1 GCA_019309665.1 Deltaproteobacteria bacterium
AAAAGAGAGTTATCCGTATGAGGTAGAAACTTGGCGGCACTGAATCTGTTCATAAATTCCTGATTTACGTTTAATTCCAGATAGGTTATTTTGTCTCTGATATTATCAATTTCATTTAGGCAATCATTTGATGTGATTGCCATTGTTGCTCCGCCCAATGAACTGTTGCCTAATGATTTGTAGGTATCAACAGGCAAGTCGGGAAGCATTCCAATGGAAATCGCTGATTTGGGATTGATATAAAAACCAAAGGTGCCGGCCACATAAAATGTAGAAAGATCTTTAAGCGACATTCCTACCGAAGAAGTAATAGTTTCAAGTATTGTATACATTGCGGCCTTAGAGCTTATCAGGCTGTCAAGATCCGCCTGGCTGATTATAAGATCAGACCCTGTTCCGGATTTGTTTGCAGGCACTACCACGTAATATTTCATACCATCTTTATCTTTCAGCCTGTTACCGCACATTGATGGCACAAACTTGCAGCGGATGTCGATAATGCCATAAAGAAAGAGACAGGCTGCAAGGTCTATCAGTCCTGACCCGCAAATTCCTCTCGGAGGCTCATCTCCTATTGTATGAGCTTTAATGTTAAAAGTAACAGGGTCAATTGTAATCCGATCAATAACTCCTGGACCAGCCAGCATTCCCATCCTGGTTACACCGCCTTCGAGGGCGGGGCCTGCCGCACCGGCGCATGCTATAAGCCAATGTTTATTGCCTAACAAGACTTCAGCATTTGTGCCAACATCTACTAAAATGGATACGTCTTCTTTTTTATCAATACCCGAGAAAAGAATACCTGCTATCAGGTCGCCTCCAAAGTAGCTGCCGACATTTGGGAATATAATAACTCTTGCAAGAGGGTTAACATTAATGCCGAATTCTTTTGCTTTAATAAGGCCGGGCTTGTTTACGACAGGAATATATGGTTCTCGTATTATCCAATATGGATTGAGCCCCATGAAAAAATGAGTCATGGCAGTATTGCCTGCTACAGAAACAGCGTATATATTATCAGGTTTGATGTTGCATGAGCTGCACAATTTTTCAATCATTTGATTGAGACCGTCTATAATCAGTCTGTTTATATTTTTCAGCCCTTCATCCTGATCAGAGTAATGTATCCTGGTTAATATATCAGGTCCAACAGCTATCTGGGGGTTGTCAAATGTATGTTCGGCAAGAATTTGATCTGTTGAAAGGTCTATGATGCGCAGGACAACTTTTGTGGTGCCCAAGTCAACAGCCAGACCTGCAATGGGAACTGTATCTGTTGAGTCGGTAATACCTGTAAGAATCCATCTTGTGCGGTCTTTTAAAAAGATACAGCGGATATTATAGTTCCATTTTCTGAGAAGATCAGGGAGCTGCCTTAATAAATAAAGATCAATATCTACGGCATCGGTTTCAAGATAAGGTTTTAGGGCCTTTATCAGCCTTTCAGCATCCGCAGTATTATCTTGTAAAGAGGGTGGGGTTAATGAAACAGTTTTTATCAGCATTCCTCAACTTTAGGCACTTTACATGTTGCCGGTTACTGCGAGGCATTCAACCTTATGGTTTTTTTCAGCTATGCTTTTCATACAATCTTCAACAATCTTATCCATTTCACTATCAGTTCTTTCCTGATTAATATGAAAAAGCCCCAATTTTTTTACTCCGGCTTCAGAAGCAAGATTCAGCGCATCGGTATATGCCGAGTGTCCCCATTCAATAGTTGTTTTATATTCATCAGGTGTATATTCCGCATCGTGAATAAGCAGATCCGCTTCATAAGAGAATTTAAGATATTCTTTATACTCCAGACCTCCAGGATGGATAAAACCCAGCTCATTATCTGTAAGAAAAACAAAAGATTTCCCGTCTTCAATGAATTTATATCCACTACCCCGGTTAGGATGGCTGAGAGGGATGGGTATTATTGTGACGGATCCTATTTCAAATTTTGTTTGACATGTTTTTTCATAGGATATTTTTGCCCTTAAATCAGAATCCCGTATCGGGAAATAAGGCGGGGCCATAATTTTTGAAAGCATATTTTTTACAAAGATACCGTGAAATGGGCATCCGTGCATTCGGAATTCAGCATGTTTGGAATAAAGCGGTTTAAAAAAAGGGAAACCCATTATATGATCCCAGTGGGCATGTGTGAAGATAATATTATATTTATATAGACTTTCTTTTATTAACTGGTTCCCAAGCCTTCGAATTCCAGTGCCGGTATCAACAATAATTATATCATTACTGTTGCTTCTTATTTCCAGGCAGGTTGTATCGCCGCCGTATTTAATATAATCTTTCCCTGATACAGGAATGGAACCTCTTGATCCCCAGCATTTAATATACATTTTACCCTCTGGCATTTGGCATTAAGGGTGCTAACTTGATAGTATAGATGAGTAAAAAGTGCCTAAAGTGAGCTAAAGTGCCTAAAATGCCTAAAGTTATGGTACGCCTTCGGCGTGCTAATTGATAACCCAAATTTATGCGCCTACTTGTGGAAGTTATTTCGTCCACGTTCCTTAACTTTAGGCACTTATTTATCTTGTGCTATCTGGTCGATATACCATTCTGTCGGGTCGAGGAGAGTGTAGCCCATTTTCATAAGTTTTCTTTTTACGTGACTTACCTTTTTTGTTAAAAGGTATGGGAAAACAGCTCTCTTGCCTTCCTCCCAGTATCTCGCTACAAGAACACTGCCAAAAGAAATATTTTCCTCGGTTATGGCGTCAACAATTTTTTTCAACTGACCGATTTTTTCTTCTGCAATAATACATAATAGGGTTCCGGGTTCTCCTAAACCCAGAACATTGATAAATGAACGTAAAAGGTCACGAGTAGAGACGATGCCTTTAATTCTGCCTTGTTTATCTACAACAGGGAATGCTCCAACGCGTGTTTTCTGCATAAGTAAAAGGGTATCTTGAATGGTATATGACAAAGAAACAGTAAAGGGATCAATTATCATGATATCTTTTATCTTAAACTCTAAAAGTTTTTCCCTTGTTTTTCCTATATCGTAATCTTTTAATAAACTGCATGGAAGAGCGCTTCTTATATCTCGATCTGAAACAATTCCTATAATACGATTATCCTTCCCTACTACAGGAAGATGGCGTATGCGGTTTTTGGTCATTTTATCTTTTGCTTCAAAAATATCAGCGTCTTTGTTAATTGTGATGACCTCCCTGGTCATCGATTGGCTGACAAACATTTTATCCTCCAAACATTTTGACTTCCAAATAGCTTATTTGTGAAAAAGCTATTAGCCATTAGCGGTTAGCTTTTAGCTAAAGGCTAATTGCTAAAAATCTTCGGTTTAAAAAAAGTATCCAACTGGCTGTAATTTCAGGTGTTCTGAGTTTTTGTTCAGGCACTATTTAATAGAATTTCAACATGATTTTTTGCCAGCTCCGGAAGGCGTTTAAGGGAATATCCTCCCTCCAGCACAGAAATTAATCTACCGTTAGAATAAGCGCTTGCCATTTTGACTATTTTTTTCATTATCCATGAAAAGCCTTCTGTTGACAACTTGATATCCGACATATCATCATCAATATGAGCATCAAAACCTGCTGATACAATAATAATTTCAGGCCTGAATGTTTCGAAAGCAGCGAAAAGATCACTTTCAAAAAATTTCTTGTATTCGCTGTCTCCCTGGTCCGGCAACACAGGAGAGTTTAAAGTAAATCCATAGCCGGGCCCTGATCCCTTTTCAAATTCCCGGCCGGTACCCGGGTATCCAAACGATGGGTGCTGATGAATCGAATAATAAAATACAGATGGATCTTGTTCAAAAATGTGTTGAGTCCCATTACCATGATGGACATCAAAATCCACGATTCCGACTTTTTTTATATTCCATTCTTTTTGAAGATACCTTGCAGCAATTGCAACATTGTTGAAATAGCAGAAACCCATAGCTTTGTTAATTTCAGCATGATGCCCTGGAGGCCTTACAGCACAGAAGGCATTATCAATTTTGTTTTTCATGACCAGATCTATTGTATCAAGAATGCCCCCCGCTGCAAGCAGGGCTGTATCATAAGTTTCAGGGCATATCTGATTATCCGGACTGTCGAATATCTTTTTTCCTGCAAGACAAGCATCTTTAAAGCGATTGATATAGTCTCTCTCATGCACGGTTTCTATCCACTTAAGATCCGCACTGCTTGCCTTGATCAAGGTTAGCATGGAGAGCAGATTTGCGTCTTTTATTCCGCTATAAATAGCTTCCAGCCTTGCAGGAACCTCAGGATGGTATGGGCCGGTATCGTGAAGTAAGTATCTTTCATCATATAAGAAGCCGGTTTTATGCATAATTGTCTCTTAATTGTAATATTTTAGCGTTTTTAAACATTATTTTTTTGACAGGATTTACAAGATATTCAGGATTAAAATTATCGAAACTTTTCCTGTTAATCCAAATCTAAATCCTTATACTTTGATATGCACCTTCTTTATGTTGTGATTATATTATGATTTACTGGATAGTTGCAATGAGACTTAACTTTGTTTGTGCGCTTTAAATAAAATCTTGTCTATCCTGTTATCCTGTCAGACTCTTTTTCAAAAGGCAAAATATTACAAATTATTTAATAATATTATTAAATATTTCAAATGCCGCTTTAACGGCTTTATTGTCATTGGGCATTTTAATAGTAGGGATTCCATTTAAGTCATATTCGTAAAGTGTAGTATCATCAGGTATTGTTCCAGCGATTTCAATACCATTATTTTGAATCATATCAAATACAACTTCAGATGGTTTCTCCTTTACCTTATTAATAATCAGATAGCTTTTTGAAACCCCTATATTTAATTTATTTGCAAGTTGGTTAATTCTAATAGCTGTTTGAAGTCCTCGCCTTGATGTGTCGGAAACAATAAGCAGGACATCAACGTTTTGTGTTGTTAAACGGCTGATATGCTCCATGCCGGCCTCATTATCCATTACTATATAAGGATAGTTGCCTGTAAGCCGTTCAAGAAATCCCGTTAAAAGATTATTGGCAGCACAGTAACAACCCGCTCCTTCAGGTTGTCCCATAACAATTAGATCATATCCTTTGGTTTCAACAATAGCCTGTTCCAGTTTCATTGACATAAAGACATCTTTGGTCATACCGCTGGGGACTTTCCCTTTTTTCATTTCTTCACGGGCATTCCCAAGTGTATCTTTAACCTCAAGGCCAAGCACTTCGTTTAGATTCGCATTTGAATCCGCATCTACTGCAAGTACAGGGGTCTTTCCCTTGATCACCAAATATTTTATCAGCATGCCGGCTATTGTAGTTTTGCCTGT
>JAFDFV010000023.1 GCA_019309665.1 Deltaproteobacteria bacterium
ATGGCTCTATTCGTTTCAGCCTGAGCAAATATAATACCGAAGAGGAGATAGATTATATAATTGAAAAGCTTCCGCCTATTATTGCCCGCCTGAGAGAGCTTTCTCCCTTTTGGGATAAGTAATTTATTTCATCAGACACCAATGAGCTGCAAAGCATAGCGTAATTGGAAAACACAGCCATTTCATCGCACTTTCGATTAATATTTGTTTTTGGGTTTTATTATTTCTTTCTCACCTTCCGTGTAATCTGTTTTAAATGTGGACATGGTGGATGTCAATTCTTCGGCCTGAGCAGCATTTTGCTGGGTTGTCTCGTCCATTTCTGCCAGCGCTTTTGTCACTTGCTCAATCCCTTGAGCCTGCTCTTGTGAGGATATTGATATCTCCGCTACCAATTCTGTTGCTTTTTTGCTTTTTTTCGCCACATTTGCGAATGCCTCGCTCGTTCCACCTACCAGCTCACCCCCTTGCGCAATCTTTTCTACGGTATTCTCAATCATTCCTTGCGTGTTTCTGGCTGCTTCTGCCGACCTCAAAGCCAGGTTCCTTACTTCCTCCGCCACCACGGCAAAACCGGCCCCGACTTCGTCGCCTGCCCGGGCAGCTTCCACAGCCGCATTCAGAGCTAGAAGATTCGTCTGAAAGGCAATTTCATCAATTGTCTTGATAATCTTTGAGGTTTCCTCGCTTGCCATAGATATCTCTCTCATACATGTAGTCAGCTCGGTCATGGAATCATTGGCCTGTTCGACAACCTTGTTTGCGTCCTTCATGATATTGTCTGCCTGACCGGCATTGTCTGCGTTTCGCTTTGTCATAGAAGCTATTTCTTCGATTGACGCAGATGTCTCTTCCACAGTGCTTGCTTGTTGGCTTGCTCCGCTTCCTACCACGATAGCCGTCTTTTGCACACGTGAAATCACCTTGTTCAGATTTTCAATAAAAAAGTTAAAGAGCCTTGCCAACTCACCTATTTCATCGTTTGTCTTAATCGGTATTCGACGGGTAAGATCGCCTTCATCCTCTTCGTATAATTTCAGCAGACCGACAAATTTACCCAGCGGCTGACCCACAAATCTTCGCATCAGGAAATACATTGCAACTACCAAGACAAGAACAATTGCGAGCAGTGTGAGCAAGGAATTCCTGAGAGAACTACTTTTTATCTCTGATATCGTCTTTTGAGCCTGCTTTTCCGCTTTGGCTAAAAACTTTGTTGAAAACCTGAAGTTGGTAATTCCTCCAATTTCTCCAGTTTTCCAACTCGTATGACAGCGTATGCAATCACCGGTGATGGTTTGAGGTTGAAAAATCTCAATTTCACCTTCCGTGGAGCGTAGAAGCATTTTGGGCTCAGCCGTCAGAAGGCTTTTGATATTGTCGGGAAGGCGTTTTTTTAAAAAAGAAGGGTCCGAGGAATGAGATACGATTCCATCCCGGTCGTACAGAGAGAATTCCAGCAGGCCTTCCACATCGTGTTGCGCTTCAAGAAGCTTCGTGAATTTCTCCATTTCTCCCCTTTCAAGGGATCCTGCAACAGCCTGTTCCACAGATCGGAATATGTTCTTGGCGCTTATTTTTTCTCTTTCCTTGAGTAGCTTCATATTTGATTGCGCAAGGTCGGAAACTACGCCTGTTACGTTCAAATATTGCACGACCTGCGCGGTCGCTACCACAACGAGCAGACTCACAAGAAGAGATAGGATCAATTTCGTATGAAGTTTCATATACTACGCTCCCGTTTTTTTACTTAATGTTGCCTTTCTGTAAAAAGGAAACGATGCGCTGGCTGCAAAATTTTCCGAGGTACAACCAATGCATGGGGCGCCTGCTTTGATACAGGAATTGGTTCCCGAATTCCAGAGCCTTAAGGTGCAGTCAGCGTGTGTAACCGGCCCGAGGCAACCCAACATGAAGAGACAACCATCTTCTGAAAAGGTTTTCGCAAAATTTTCTCGTTCATAGTCCGCAAAACGGGGACATTGGTCATGAATCAACCTTGAGAAAAACATCTTGGGGCGTCCCTTTTTGTCCAACTGCGGGATGCCGAATTTGAGTAAATGCACCAAAGTGCCTACAATCCAGTCAGGGTGGGCCGGACACCCCGGCAACAGGATAAGAGGTTTTGAAACCCCGTTTTTCTTGAGAAAGTCAGGTACACTCATGGCGCCTGTGGGATTATTCTCCGCTGCCGGAATGCCGCCAAATGCCGCACATGTGCCGACAGCGATTATCGCCTTGGCATTTTTTGCTGCCCGCAAAACCTGTTCCGTGAAAAGCTCTCCGCCCACAACACATGCTTCGGGCATACCTTCCGGCACACTCCCCTCGACAACAAGAAGATATCCCCCGTGATCTATGCTGCGATTGAGAACCTGCATGCTCACATCCCCTGTCGAGGCAGATATGGTAGAATGAAAAAGCAAAGAGATATATCCGGACAAAATTTGTGCAGGGCCGGGTTCTTCACTATTCAACAAAGAAACAGAGCAGCCGGAGCAGCTTTGCCCCTGCAACCACAAAACCGGGGCGTTGACTGCGGACAGTTGTTCCAGAGCTTCGGCGATCTTTGGTATAGCGGTTGTCCCAAGCCCCATCATGGCCGCCATCTTTGCGCTTAGTTCCAAAAATTTTCTGCGAGTGATATCCATAAGAAATGCGTCTCCTTGTCAGTGAACCGCACATGCAATGCATGGGTCGAATGAGCGTACAACCCGCGTTGCCTCTATCGGGTTCTTGATGTCTACAATTGGTGTCCCTGTCAGCGCCTGTTCCACAGGTCCTGGATTTCCCCTGTCGTCACGTGGAGAACAGTTCCACGTGGTCGGCACCACACATTGATAATGGCTTATCTTATAATCCCGGATCTCAAGCCAGTGACCCAGGGCTCCCCTTGGAGCTTCTGTCAAGCCCATTCCCCGTCCGGTTTCAGGAATCGTGAAATCTCGAAATACAGGTTGTCCCGGTGTTAACTGTTCCACCCATTCAGCGCACTTGTCTGCTACGATCTTAGACTCGATTGCTCTTGCGGCATGACGTCCCAGTGTGGAGACCAAATCTTCCGGTTTTTTCCCCAGCCTGGCAAGTAGCCCGTTTACCAGGTCTTTCACCTTTCGATTTTTTCCTTTGAGATAGTCAACCATGATGCGTGCCAACGGGCCCACTTCCATGACAGTTGCATTGTAGCGTGGGGCTTTAATCCATGAATATGCCCCTTTTTTATGCGGGCTGGGGACTGTTTGGCCTTCAGACGGCTGAAGACCGGAGCGTGATGAAAAAAGGGAATGCCTGACATCTTCCGTAATTTTTGTAGAATCAAAGGCCATCAACTTTTCTCCGATCACGACTCCGGAAGAAAAGAGCTTTTTTGAATTGTCTGCGGATTCAGGGAAGACTCCGTAGGCAAGGAAGTTGCCGCATCCCTTGCCGATCCGGAAGTATTCAGGAAAGTCGAGTGCGACTTCCGCCACATCAGAAAGATAGGAGTTGTCAATAAAAGCCTGCAACTCCTTAATTATTGATTTTAAGGAAGCTATTTTGCGGGCAGTCACTTTTTCAGTTACACCACCGGGAAGCAAAGTCGTAGCATGAGGAAGCTTGCCGCCGAAAACCGCACACATCTTATGGGCAAGCCTTCGCATATCCAAGGCATCAAGATAGTGTTTAATTCCCTGGATGTTCAATTCTGTGCTTTGAATGTATTCGCCTGAGTAACGTGGGAGGAATGGGGTTGCCGGATAGATAACATTAGATGACAGTTCGGATTGCACCCACGCTTTGAGATCCCGCAACACCGGATCTTTTCCTTTGTACTTCGTAATCGCGGCAATATCCACGAAATCAAGCGCTGCCAGGTGATAGAAATGGAGGATGTGAGACTGGATAAAATTGGCGCCCAGAATAAGATTCCGCAACAGCCTTCCGTTTTTTGGCGGGATTACACCGTAAGCTATTTCTTGGGCCAGGATAGAGGCCGTGCCATGAGATATGGGACACACACCGCAGATTCTTTGAGTTATCTGCTGGGCATCCAGAGGGTCCCGGCCTTTTAAGATCGCTTCAAATCCTCGAAACATCTCGCCGGAACTGAATGCATTGACAACGCGATTTGACTCTACCTCAATGCGGATTGCAAGGTGTCCTTCAATCCTGGTTAGCGGATCAATGTTAACTGTAATGGACATAATAATCACTCCTTTGGGCAAGCCCTTATCGCCAGAAGGTTTATGTGTTTTTATCTTCTTCCCGCTTTCCAAACCACTTTGTGAGAGAAGGGGATAACGATTTATTATTATTAAGTATTCTCCAAATCAAAAGTCAATATCATTCTACGCAGAGCGATTGTATCAAAATTTCAACCTGTGCGGTTAGCCGTTAGTATTGAAAAGGAGCGGAAATGAGAGATTTTAGAAAACTTAATCAACAGAACTACTATCGGCATTTTAGCAAAAAACTTTAGTTTTGCGGAAATGAGAGATTTTAGAGATCTTAATCAACAGGTCAATGAGGTAAAGAGGATGTTGAACAGTTTTATCCAAAAGCTAACCGCACAGGTCGCAAAATTTGGCATGATTTTTGGTAACATGAAATCCAATATGGAAAAATCGTGCTTATAAACCATTATATCGATAATATGCGGCGCAGGTGCCTTCACTTGAAACCATGCACGGGCCGACCGGATTAATAGGCGTACAGATTTTTTTATACAGGGCGCATTCAGGAGGAGTTTTGATGCCCTGAAGTATTTCGCCACATGAACACCCGCTTAAAATTACCGCATCGGGAACATCAAATTCAAACATCTTTTCCGCATCAAAAGATGAAAATTCTTCTTTGATCTTCAAACCACTTTCAGGGATAATTCCTATTCCCCGCCATGCAGTATCAACTGTTTCAAAAATATCCTGCATAATATTTATTGCCTTTTCGTTTCCATCAAATGTAACTGCTCTCTGATATAAATTTTCAAGTCCTGGATTGCCATCTTCAATTTGTCTGACAAGCGATAATATTGCCTGAAGTATATCAGCAGGCTCAAATCCTGTAATTGCACAGGGAATTTTATGTTTCTCAAAGAATGTAAGGTAAGCTTTTGTGCCGATCATCACAGAAACATGGCCTGGAAGTATAAAACCATTTATTCTTACATCTTTGTTCTTCATCAGTGCATCAAGGGCTGGAGGAACCAGTTTGTGAGCTGAAAACACAAAATAGTTTTTTAGACTCATATTTTTTGCGGAAAGTATGGATGCAGCTATTGTAGGCGCGGTTGTTTCAAAGCCTATTCCGAGAAATATTACTTTTCTGCCGGGATTATTCCCTGCAATCTCAAGTGCGTCAAATGTGGAATATACTATTCGAATATCTCTGCCTTCAGCCCGCTCCTTCTGAAGAGAACTTTTTGTCCCGGGAACTTTTAAAAGATCTCCAAAGGTTGCTATAATAACATCATCTATTTTTGCAAGCTCAATAAAAGCATCGATTTCCTTCTGGTCTGTAACACAAACCGGGCAGCCAGGGCCGGATAAAAGTGAAATTGTATCCGGCAGAAGCGTACGAATGCCACTTCTGAATATAGACATGGTATGCGTGCCGCAAACTTCCATCAAACGATTTTTTTTACGGCTGATTTTTTTTATATTGTCTATTATTGCCCTGGAAATATCAGGGTCTCTATATTCTTCTAAATGTTTTATGGACATCTTTATTGTTACCTTTTCGCTATTGCTGCGGCTACAACAGCCTGTCCCAACGAAATACCTCCATCATTGGTTGGAACTTTGGAATGCGTATAGACTTCAAAGCGTTTTTCCTCAAGGGCTTTGATTAATCCTCTTAAAAGTATGGAATTCTGAAAAACGCCCCCGCTTAATACTATACGGTTAAGCCCGTTCTCCTTTCTAATAACCTCACACAGTTCTGAAAAAAGTTTAACAATCGTCATATGGAATTTACTGCTTATTCTGGATGAGTGTATGCCTGCTTTCATATCTTTTACAACGCCGCAGACTATTGGCTGGGTAAGAACTTTGTATGTATCGTCAGGCAGCCATTCATAATTATATATATCATCCGAATTGCTGTCTGCAAGCATTTCCAATTCCATTGCTGCCTGTCCTTCAAAAGACACATTGTTTCTAATTCCGATTATTGCTGCTATTCCATCAAAGAGTCTTCCGAGGCTTGATGTTAATGGAGAATTAATTTTTTTTGAGATCATTTCAACTATGATTTTAATGTTTTTTTCTTCTATTTCTTTCAGCAGGGGGAGATCAAGATTCCAGAATTCTTCTCCAAAGGCATGGTAAAGATAACTTACAGCCATCCGCCATGGCTCCTTTATCGCAGCAGCGCTTCCAGGCATTGATACATATGAAAGACTTGCTGCCCTTCTGAAACGCGCAGGTTCAACAATAAGTATTTCACCTCCCCATATGCAGCCATCTGTTCCATAACCATTGCCGTCAAATGAAAGTCCTATCACTGTACTATCCAGCTTGTTCTCTGCCATACATGATGCAATATGTGCGTGGTGATGCTGAACTTGAATTAATTTGACGCCGTGCTGTTCCTCTGCATACCGTGTACTTAGATAATCCGGATGAAGATCGCAGGCAATGATTTCAGGATTTATATCAAGGATTCTTTTGGAATGATCTATGATCAGCCGGAAAAAACTGTCTGTGGCAAGATTTTCTAAATCTCCGATATGCTGACTTATAAAAGCTGTTTTTTCCTTGGTCAGGCAGACAGTATTTTTCAATTCCGCACCACAGGCAAGGATTTGAGGGACAGAGCTTTTTAAAAAAACCGGAACAGGAACATATCCTCTGGAACGTCTGATAAATCTGGTTTTGCCGGCGGTTCTTCTAATAATTGAATCATCACTTCTTAAATAGATGTCCCGGTTGTGGATTAGAAAATAATCTGCAATATTTCCTAACCGGTTAAATGCATCTTCATTGTCAATAGCCATTGGTTCTTCGCTGATATTTCCGCTGGTCATGATCAATGCAGTAAATCCAAAGTCTAAAATAAGATAGTGAAGAGGTGTATAAGCAAGCATAACTCCAAAGTATCGATTATTGGGAGAGACTTCTCTTGACAGGAGATTTGCCTCTTTTTTTCTAAGAAGAACTACAGGCTTCTGTATGGAATTAAGCAGTTTTTCTTCTTCAGATTCAATAAATGCATATTCTCGAATCTGCTTGAGTCCATAGGACATAACTGCAAAGGGCTTTTCCTCGCGGTGTTTTCTTTTTCTCAGGCGAACAACAGCGTCATTGTTTGTAGCATCCGCTGCAAGGTGAAACCCGCCAATGCCCTTTATTGCTATAATATATCCCTTTCTTAGAAGACTTGCGGTTTTTTCAATGGGATTATTTGACTGAATATTTTTGCCTATATTGTTTTTCAGAGAAACATGAGGGCCGCAATCTGCACAGGCATTTGGCTGGGCGTGAAACCTTCTGCTTGATGGATCATCGTATTCGGCCTTGCATTTAGCGCACATTTTAAAGTCTTTCATTGATGTGTTTGGCCGGTCATAAGGAATATCGTTAATAATGGTATATCTGGGCCCACAGTTTGTGCAGTTTATAAACGGATATTGATAGCGGCGATCATCAGGGTCGAAAAGTTCGCTCAGGCAGTCATCACAAACAGATACATCCGGAGAGATAAGAGTGGATCTTAAGTTTCCGCTTCTGCTGTTTACGATTGAAAAGTTTTTAAAATATTCGACAGGTTTTTCATTGAATGAAATTTCTGAAAGATGTGCAAGTGGTGGGTGGTTTTTTAAAAGATTGCTGCAAAAGGATTCAATATTTTCCTTTGCGCCTTCTATATGAATGGATACGCCGGAAGAAGTGTTGGCGACTTCTCCTTTTAGCCGGAATTTGTTTGCAAGATTATAAACAAAAGGCCTGAAGCCTACTCCCTGAACAATACCATTAATTTTCAGCTTCTTTGAAATATAATTTTCTTTCATATCTATATAGAAGCTAACTCTCGTAAATATTTCAAGGATTCCATTGCTGCTGATTCGTCTATTTTATGTATGGCAAAGCCTGCATGTACTATTACGTAATCTCCAATCTTTGCATCTTCAAGAAGGAGTAAGCTTATTTCTTTGTTAATGCCGGCGACATCAATTGTTCCAATATTGTTTTCAATTTTTATTATTTTAGAAGGTATTGCAAGGCACATAAGCCACCCCTCCTTTTTTAACCTGCAATAGACTTTCAGATAAATAATTTTACTGCGTTATCAGTCGTCGACGTATAACTAATACGCCTTCCTCCTTCCGGCCTTGTGAAATTAATTATCTGTAAGTCTATATTTTCCGCTTTACCCTGCTTTTCAGCCACTCTATCCATGGGGTAAAGCCATCTCCTGTTTTTGCTGATAATTCAAAAACAGGCATTTCAGGATGTACTTGCCTGATGTTATTTAAAACCTCTTCTCTATTATAATCCAGATAAGGAAGTAGATCTATTTTATTTAATATAGCTGCATCGCAGACTCGGAACATAAGGGGATACTTTACAGGCTTATCTTCTCCTTCTGTTACACTAAGGACAACGATTTTTGCATCCTCGCCGATGTCAAATTCAGCAGGACATACCAGATTCCCAACATTTTCCACGATTAACAGATCAATAGCATCAAGGTCAAGATTACATGCGGCTTTTTCTACGACATGGGCGGCAAGGTGACAGTCACCGCCAAACTCGTCCGTATTTATTTGCACAACAGATACACCTGTTGTGGCAAGCCGGTTAGCATCATTGCTGGTGCAAATATCTCCCACTATGACAGCGCTTTTAATCTCAGGTATTATATAGGACAGGGTCTTTTCAAGGGTGGTTGTTTTACCTGATCCAGGCGAGCTCATCACATTAAGAACAAAAACCTCTTTTTCCGTAAACATTTTCCTGTTCTGTTCGGCCATTGTATTATTAACATCAAGAACCTTTCGAATAACCTTTATTTCCATGATATACTCCAGCCTAAATTCTTTGAGGGTTACTATAGACTTTCAGATAAATAATTTCACTGTGTTATCAGTCGTCGACGTATAACTAATACGCCTTCCTCCTTCCGGCCTTGTGAAATTAATTATCTGAAAGTCTATATTTCTTACCGGTTAGCATATAATTTTATTTGTTTTCCAGCTCAATTGAAGTTATATCCAGTTCCCTGCCTGAAATAATTTCTATTGAACCGCTTTTGCAATTTTTGCACATAAAGATCGGCTCATTAATTGTCCACTCAAATTTGCATTCATTGCATCTTGCCAAAATAGGAACTACTTCAATATTTAGATCTGCGCCGGAAAGTGGGGTATTTATGGACAAAATTTCAAAACAGAACCTAAGACTGTCAGGCACAACCGAAGATAGCTTACCAACTTTCAGGTTAACCCTTTCAACAGGTATATCCTCCATGCCGCCTGGAATTGAAGACGTGGCGATCTCAATTATCTGTTTTGCAATTCCCATTTCATGCATAATTAAAAAAGCCTTTTAGTCAGCATATCCTTGGCAGTTGCTCTCCTGTAAGCATATCCACTATCCTGGTTCCTCCAATACGGGTTTGCATGAAGACCTTTCGTGGATTATCTTCAACAACTTCTCCAATGATGCATGCTTCTCTACCAAACCTGTTCTCTCTTATTACATCAAGTACTTTCTCTACATGGTCAGGCGGGACAAAGGCAAGAAGCTTTCCTTCATTCGCAATATAAACAGGATCAAAACCCAGAAGTTCACAGATTGCAGCGACCTCATTTTTAACAGGTATCTTTTCTTCGTAAATTTTTATTCCGATCTCGGATTTTATAGCTATTTCATTAAGAGCGGTGCCGATGCCGCCACGGGTCGGATCCCTGAGGACATGGATATTTTTGCATACGGAAAGCATGTTTTTAACCATATGGTTTAAAGGGGCTGTATCGCTTGCAACAGATGAGTCAAAGGTCATTCCTTCTCTTTGTGTTAAAATTGTAATGCCATGATCAGCAATGCTCCCACTCAGTATAATTTTATCACCAGGGCGTGCTCTGTGGCTGGCGATATCCATATTTTTTGGTATTATACCTATTCCTGATGTGTTAATAAAGATCTTGTCAGCCGCACCCTTGGGAACCACTTTGGTATCTCCGGTAACAACTTTTACACCTGCCTTTTCTGCAGCGATGCTCATCTCTTGAAGAATTGTCTTTAGATCCGCTAAGGAAAAACCTTCTTCAATAATCAGTCCTGCACTAAGAAAAAGCGGAGTAGCGCCGCACATGGCAATATCATTGACTGTGCCGTTTATTGAAAGAGTTCCTATGTTGCCTCCGGGAAAAAATATCGGGTCAACCACATAGGTATCGGTTGAAAAGGCTAATCGTTTTCCTTCAATATCAAATATCGCTCCATCATTAAGCTGGGAAAGTATTGGATTATTAAAGATAGGCAGCATGATGTCAGTAATCAGGCTGTGCGATATTTTCCCTCCGCTTCCATGATCCAGAAGAATGTTATCTGTTTTCATAAATTGCCTTGATTAGAAGTTATAATGCAATGGATTTCCAAGAAGTCGTTTCTATATCAATATTTATTCACAATCAATATTTATTCACAATTTAATATGTGATACAAAAGCACCTTTGGACAGGTTTAATCCCTGCACGATCTGCGTGGCCATTTCCTCGATGGATTTTCCGGCCGAAGATATGACTGGAATATGATATTTCTGGAATATCTGTTCGGCCCGCCTAATTTCATCCCTGCAGGTGGCAAGCCTGGCATAGTTACTGCCTGGATAACGCTTTTTCCGAACGTTGTGC
>JAFDFV010000239.1 GCA_019309665.1 Deltaproteobacteria bacterium
TAATACACGCTTTTTCGAAAAAAGTGTAAACTGGTGAATGAAGGATGCCTAAATTTAATATAATATCTTCTTAGACTAATTTTTTTACAGGTAAATAATGAGGTTAAGCAAAAAACAACAGGATCTTTTGCAACGACTTCCAGGCATTGACTTTATTCTCGAAAATGCAAAGGATGAACCTTTCTTTGCAAATATTCCAAAATCCGTTCTTGTCCGTTCAGCGCGTTCTGTTGTTGAAGACCTTCGTACAGATATCATTAATGGAGGCAAAGAGATAATTGATGAAAGTCCGGATTTAAGCTTAATACTTGAAAAGATTAAAAACATCGTAAAAGATATCATGCAACTGAATCTTAAGCGTACTATTAATGCAACCGGTATTATAGTTCACACAAATTTGGGGAGATCATTGCTTCCGGCTGATGCTGTTGAAAATCTTTCGGAAATAGCCGGCAGGTATTCCAACCTTGAATTTGATCTGTCAAAAGGTATCCGCGGTTCACGATATAGTGCGGTCGAGGATATATTATGTGAAATCAGCGGTGCTGATGCCGCAATGGTCGTAAACAACAATGCCGCTGCCGTACTGCTTTGTTTAGAAACAATAGCCAAAGAAAAAAAGGTTATAGTGTCAAGAGGGGAGCTTGTTGAAATCGGTGGATCATTTAGAATTCCTGATGTAATGGCAAAAAGTGGTGGGATTTTAAAAGAGGTTGGAACAACAAATCGTACCCATCTTAGAGATTATGAAAGAGCTGTTGAAAGTGATACATGTCTTTTATTAAAGGTGCATAAAAGTAATTATAGTGTAGTTGGTTTTACTGCCGATGTTTCTTTAAAGGAGCTGGTTGAACTTGGAAAAAAATACAGGATTCCAGTAATGGAAGATCTGGGCAGCGGAACTTTTATAGACTTTTCAAAATATGGTCTGTTAAAAGAACCCACTGTCCAGGAATCCGTATCAGCAGGAGCGGATGTTGTAACTTTCAGCGGAGATAAGCTTCTTGGCGGCCCGCAGGCTGGAATAATAGTGGGTAAAAAAAATATCATTGATCAAATAAAACAAAATCCTCTTACCCGTGCGCTGCGAATAGACAAGCTGACTCTTGCGGCTCTTGAGAGCACCCTTCGTCTGTACAGAGATCCGGAAAAAGCTATTGAAAATATCCCAACCCTCCGAATGTTAACCCTTCCACTTGAATATATCGAAAAAAAAGGAAAAACGCTTTTAAGCATGTTGAAAAAAATAGAAAACTCAAATATGTCTATTAAGTCATTTAAACTTTCTTCTCGTGCCGGTGGTGGATCACTACCTCTTTTAGAGCTGCCCAGCATATGTGTGGGCATCAAAATCAATGGAATGTCCGTTAATGCTGTTGAAAAACACATGCGGGAAAACACACCCCCTATAATAGGAAGAATAGAAGAAGACTATTTTATAATGGATCTCAGAACCATAAATAACGATGAGCTTTCGATTGTTGAAAACGCTTTAAGCAAAATGCCTGGAAAGGCTTTATAATGACAGGAAGTCAGCAAAAATTATATATTGACAGGGATTCCGCCAGACAATTTCTATTATATAAAACAGATTCTAAAATCCCTGATATTAAAAGCGGTATTAAATATGACGCTAAATTTTCTGCAAGCCAGACTGGTCTTTCAGATAAATTTCCCGGTATGCTTACAGGCAAAGAATTTATAGACCATGCTCTTGCCAGGCTTAATTCTTCATTAAAATTCGGCGCTATGGTTGTCCGTATTGACAATATATTTAATAGTAACGAAAAATCCGGCAAAGAGAATGCACCGAAGATGCTTGTAAAACTTGCAAAAATTATTGACTCAATTTGTAAGAATGAGAAGGGCCTGTGGGGTCAGATAGGCTATGATATGCTTGGCTGGTTTTGTTTTGAAAAAAATGACGATTCCTGCATGGAGCTTGCCCATAAAGTACAAAAAGATGTTGAAGAACTTCTTAATGAAACGGTTAGCATAGGCATGGCATTTTATCCGACAACCAATTTTAATAAACACCAACTATTGGATAATGCACTGAAAGCACTTGATCATGCTGCATTTTTTGGCCAAAACAGCGCTGTTGCCTTTGATGCTGTGAGTTTAAATATCAGCGGTGATAAATTGTATCAGAAAGGAGACATTAATGGCGCAATAAATGAGTTCAAAACAGGGCTTCTGCTTGATCCTTTAAATGCGAATATTCATAACAGTCTGGGAGTCTGTTACGGTGTTTTGGGTTCTTTTGAAAAAGCAAAAGAAGAATTTGAAACAGCTACCTGGCTTGACTCCAGTGAAGTCATGGCTCTATACAACTCAGGATTGGTAAATCTGTTAATGGATAACAAAGACAGAGCGCTGGAACTCTTCCTTGAAGCTGAAGCACTCGGAAAAGATGTATTTGAGGTGGAATTTCAACTCGGGAAGCTTTATCTTGAGTCAGGCAAACCGGAAAAAGGCAAAAAACATACAGAAAAAGCGGTTGGTTTAAAGGCTGAATCAGGAGCCGCTTTTCGTTGTCTCGGCGATTGCAATAAAGCAATCAACAAGATTGATGAAGCGATGGCGTCTTATAAAAAAGCCATAAAACTTAACCCCAATGATGCTGATTCTCTTTCAGCTCTCGGATATCTTTTTGATATAAAAAACGAAAACGCCGAAATTGCAATGATATTCTGCCGACAAAGTGTCGAAATTTCTCCTGATAACGGCCTGTTCAGGCATAGGCTTGGAAAGCTTTATTTTAAACAAAATCAATATGAAGATGCCATGAAAGAGTTTCAAAAAGCAAACGATCTAGGCTGTGACTCGACTGAATTTATTGACAAATTAAATAATTTGCCGGGCAGCTCATCATGAAAGACATTGTCCTGAACATACTGCAACAAAGCATAGATGTTAAAGACAGGTTTATTAAAAACAATATAGATCTTATTATAAAAAGCGCTGACATGATAGCCATGAACATTGCCTCGGGCCACAAAATTCTTATTTTCGGCAATGGTGGAAGCGCGGCAGATGCCCAGCATATTGCAGCGGAATTTGTAAACCGTTTTCAAATTGAACGCCCTCCTCTCCCTGCCATTGCCCTGACAACCGACACATCAATAATAACAAGCATCGGCAATGACTATCATTTTGATGAAATATTTGCCAAGCAGGTAATGGCTCTAGGCAAAAAGGACGATATTGCTATCGGTATCAGTACCAGCGGCAATTCGAAAAATATAATTAAAGCAATAAATACAGCAAAAAACATGGAACTTTTAACAATAGGAATGACTGGAAACGGCGGAAAACTGGCTGAATGCGCTGATCTGGTATTTTCAGTTGAATCCGGCACAACTGCAAGAATTCAAGAGGCACATATAACTTTGGCTCATATTCTTTGCGAACTTGTTGAAAGAATTCTGTTTCCTCAATAATTTTCAGGATATACCTCGGAAGGTCACAATCATTTAAATCTATAGACTTATGCCGCTTAAAAACCTATACAACTGGTGTGATTGAAAAAATATCTGCTTGATTTTAAAACATTAATGCTTAATGTGTTTTGTGAAAAAGCTATTAGCTGAATGTGTTATCTGTTTGATTTTTTAAGCTAAAGACTAATTGCTAAAAGCTAACTGCTAAAAATTTTCGATTTGATAGTTAGGAGAAATGAGTATGCCTATTTATGAATATCATTGTAATAACTGTAATAAAAATTTTGAGTACCTCGTCTTTGGAAAAGAAGAGCCGATTTGCCCTGCATGCAAAAATAAGAAAGTAGGCAGAGTTTTATCTGCATGCGGCTTTGTCAGCAAAGGAAGCGGAGGTGAGCAATCTGGCTCTCTGGCAGGCAAACTGGGTAAAATCTGCTCTAATATCTATAAACCCTTCTCTTTCCGTTGATCTCATTATTATAAAAACAAAAGGCGACAAAATTCTGGACGTACCCCTTGCTATGGTCGGCGGCAAGGGACTTTTTGTAAAGGAGATTGAGGAGGCTCTTTTAGATGGGCGAATAGATCTTGCTGTTCACAGCATGAAAGACATGCCCGCAGAAATACCCCCGGGTCTGTGTATAGGTGCGGTGCCAAAGCGCGAAACGCCTAATGATGTTCTTATTTCTAAAAATGGTCTTCTCTTTTCTGAACTGACAAGCGGCAGCAGAATCGGCACCAGCAGTCTTCGCCGCTCCGCCCAACTACGACATGCACGGCCGGATATAGTTATCTTGCCTTTAAGGGGCAATCTTGATACCCGCTTAAAGAAGCTCGAAACAGAAAATATGGATGCAATAATCCTGGCTGCGGCCGGCGTTAAACGCCTTAATTATGAAAGCAGAATAACCGAATATCTTGATGAAAATATAATGCTGCCGGCTGTCGGTCAGGGAGCTTTATGTATTGAAATCAGGAAAAACGATGCAGAAATAGAACCAATAGTTACTGCTTTGGACCATCAAAAAACAAGGTCTGCCGTTATTGGTGAACGGGCCTTTTCAAACTGCCTGGAAGGAGGATGTCAGGTCCCTATAGCCGCCTATGGTAAAATTGAAAAGAATATATTTATTCTGAGCGGACTTGTTGCTGATATTGATGGAAAAACCATTTTAAAAAAAACCTTGTCAGGTGCTGTTGAGCAATCCGAAAGTATTGGTGTTAAACTTGCTGATAGTCTTATTTCTATGGGCGCCAAAAAAATACTGGAAAACATAAAAACAAGTGACACT
>JAFDFV010000240.1 GCA_019309665.1 Deltaproteobacteria bacterium
ATAGCCTGCTATTCCATCAACTTTTGTGATTTGAGATCGAACAAATTTGACCCAAATCTATGCGCCTACTTGGTGAAGTTATTTCGTCTCCGTTCCTAAGCAATGCTCGTATACACGGCGCTTACGTGCTGAAAGACGTGTGTTTACCTCGGGAGATATTCCATGTGCTACGGAATGCCGCATACGGCAGAAGGTGGCTGAGGGCAGGGATGTTCAGGTTATGATTTTCATTAAATGAGAAACGCATAAAATCATGGGCGTCCCGCTGTATTTTCATTAAATGAGAAACGCATAAAATCATGGGCGTCCCGCTGTAGAAACGCATAAAATCATGGGCGTCCCGCTGTATATCATGGGCGTCCCGCTGTATATCAGCGTAATGAGCATCGGAGTTGAGCGATTTGTTATCTCTCAACCATTCGGAATTATTCTTATGAGTTCAATTTTTCCCTGTCAACATTTGGATGATATTGTCCAATTAATGATGTTTCGTATTCCGTAAGTTTTTCTTCAAGTGATGACAAATCAGTGAACAATGACGCGGCAGTTTCTCCTTCAGTGGTGAATTCATCAGTTGGATTTTCACCAAGAACCGCTAACCTTTCTTTTAGGCTAGGATGACTATCTGTTGGATGAGAGAGATGCATTGATAAATCTTGAGCAACTTCTCTCAGTAGAGATTCTTCTGGCAAAAAAGTTGAAGCAAATAATTCTGAAATATTACGAAAGGCTTTGCCTTCATTTAGATTGTCAACAATCCATTTTTCTGATATTTGATGCCATAATGTACCATAAACATGGGCTTTTACTAACGCGGAAGCCATCACTTTCGATGTTACTACCTGTGCTGCAAAATCGTCAGCACGAAACTCCCTCTGGCGACTAATTTTACTTTCAATTCTTGCGAATATTTCTAAATATATTCTCAACACAAACATAGGAATAATAAGCGAAAGCGACATCCACGAAGCATTGTCACTCTCAGACGTACTCACATTAGCCATATCAAAGAGAGCACTTGAAGTTCCACGATATATCGGATAAAAACGCTTACTGTAAGTGGTATCTTCCCCTGTGAAATGTGCCAATTCATGCGCAATGATTGCCTTTAGTTCGAAAGGGCTAAATATGTGTAACATTGGCGCACTAAGACAAAGAGTACGCGATTTAAACTCTCCTTCAAAAGCTTGCACCTTCGATTCAGTTACAAAAAAGTTTGAGTCTAGTTCAAGTAATATGTTATTCGGCATGGCTGTCATCATTTTTCTCGCCAGTTCCTCGATCATATTAAAAAGCTTTGGCGCTTTATCTTTTGTGACTTTTACTGCATGACAGCGTATAACTGCTTTTTGAATTGTTCTCAACCCTCCTTTGATGGAATAAACCACCCCTAATAAGCCGCCTGCTGCAATTAATGCCATTATCCCCACCGGAATTCGATGTATGAAAGAAAATAGCCAGTATAAAATTGTTATCAAAAGCCCAGCTGCCAAGACAGACAATACCGCAGATATTAACAGACAAATGTAAAGCCCGGGCAAAAAGACCACGGCGACTATCGGTCTTAGATCTTTTTCCGTTTTCATTAGTTTATTCTATTCTCGTGTGGTTTTTGACTGCAACTGTTTATCCATAATGAGGTTGCTTTCTTTTCTTAACACCGCAAATCAGCCGCGCGCTTTTTGCGTCGGCTGAATTTGCATGGTTAGGTGATTCACTTGTATTTTTCAATTCACTAGCCGACAAAAGTATAAACAATGACCTATAGTCTTTATGCTTTTGTGATTTTCCCCCGCGAAGAAAGCTTATAATCAACATTCGTTATTCGTCGCAAGTGGTGCGCCAGACCATCACCATAATACCGAGGTTTTTTTTCGTTGAACCCATAGCAATCATACACTTGACTATTCTCATTAAACGCTTTTACTATTCTTTCGATTTGGCTATCTGAAAACTTGTCTATGCAAGGCAACAGTTCAGCTAATTTAGTACCACTATCATAGCTTTGACAATTTTGAACTGCATTTATGTATGCGTTGAGCATTGGTTCTTTTTTTATCAGAATCTTCGCGATTTCAGTAGACGCTGTTTCCCATGTACATGATAGAGCTTGAAATTTGCCTATGAAGCCATATGGGTCTTTACCTAACTTTACCGAGATTATTGGGACACCGCGACCAAAAGCAAACCCCACTTCTTGGTCAGTCCAGAGGCTATCATGAAACCCATCTGTCAACAACGCAACAAACGAATCCATTGTATGGAGAGCATTTTCAATCTCATTCTGCCACTCTTTCGTAGGGTGAATATCTTCATGGGCCACAAAGCAAGATGCGCCGTAAATTTTTAACTTATCTTTCAACTCAGAAGTATTTTTTTTAACTTCAGCTTTATGACTAAGGAACACGCGAAAGCAATCTTTTTCCCAGATCCGGTTCGCCACCGGATCTGGAATGACTCTATCGTGAGTTACCAAAAGACCAGAATCTTTACGCCAATCATGGTCATCGGGAACTTCCATTTCGAAAAACACTTCTTCAACGAATTCATTTTGAATATCATGAACCTTATTAAGCCCCTCCATTATTTGAGACTGTAATTCTGATTTTTCATTTACGATGCTCAGATAAATTGATTCAGGGATGGCCAAATAAAGCGCATGCCCATAAGTGCCGCCATTCCAATTGTCAGAACTCCATCCGGTGTGGACTCTAACCCGTGAATTGACGATAATTCCCTGTAATTGCTTTTGGCCTTCTTTGGCATAGTATTTCGAAAGGGTTGCTAAATAGAGATCAATCTTTTCGGGAAGTTGGAAATCATCTTCTTGCCCGTTCATATTCGATAACCTATCTTTATTGCTTACAAGATTATACCATCTCAAGCGTTTGGTTGGGCAAAAAGTATTTTCTATTTGCCAGAACCTCTACTAACAACTGCCATTTAAAGATAATCATACTATAAAATGTCAGGTGAAACTAATTCTTGGGCATTATACTTCTCTAAATAGGAAAAAAGAGCCTTTTCTTCCGTAGATGGCCGAAAAATCTTGCTGGTCATAACTGAATAGACGACCTGTGCCATCGCACATAGATGGCGAGGATGAAATGAATTCCAATCAGTATCTACCGGCTCATTAATAGCCTGCAAGTGCACTTTGTTTCTTAGCTTTCTTAAGTAATTGAGTTTCGAATAAACATCATGATCCGATCCTAACACTTTCTTTTTTTCAGCCTTTTTAAGCATAGAGTCGAAGGTCATTTCTTGTTTTACAGGATTTGACAGCTTTTTATAAATGTGACTATCGATACGCTTCTTTTCATCATCAAGAGGTTTTTCTTGACCAGGCATCACTGCTTCGAGCTGCCAATTTGTTTTTGAATAATGCCCCGATTTAATCAACAGATATGTAAGAAGTGATTCGATTATTCCACACCCTACAATTATAAACATTTTATATGTCTGAGTTGTAAGAACACTACTAAGCCGTATTTCTGAAAGGCATTTGTCAACATACTCTATATATTGGAGATTGTATGCAAGGTTTTTTCTAAGAGCATATACATGAACAAACCCAGTGCCTTGAAATATGGCTTTTTCAAGAAACCTTTCGAGTTTATTAATAGGTGCGGGATACCAACGGCTTCCCTGTTCTGTCTTAATTTCAATCATTATATTATTCTGCCCAACATAGAGTAGACTGCCGAATAGTCGTCTTATATTACGGCTAATCTACGTACGAAATTGTTTTATACGGCTGTTTGGTCGTATAAAACGATCTATTTGTGGATTAGACGACTTTTTTGCTTGATAAAAATTTTGATTTTAGTATTATAATTTATCATTTTTAATTTTCATGTGAGATAAAGTCAACGAAATTATTATTCCGAAAACAATAAAGGGGAATGCTGAATCGTGAACAATTCAAGGAAATCTCGTGCAAAACCAAAGCATTATGAGGAAAAAAAGCACTTTATAGATCCGACACAAAGCAACCAAAGCTATTAGACCAGGTTCGAAACAGAATTCGGTGCAAACACTATAGTATTCGAACAGAGCAGGCTTATATCGAATGGATAAGGAAATTTATCTTTTACCATAGGAAACGACATCCTGCCGAGATGGGTGAAAATGAAATCGGCGACTTCCTAACCTATCTGGCGGTAAAAAGAAAAGTTGCAACATCCACACAAAATCAGGCTTTAAGCGCTATAGTTTTCCTTTATAGAGAAGTAATTCAGAGAGAGTTGGGTGAGTTTGAAAATCTTGTCAGGGCTAAGAGGCCATCCAGGCTGCCGGTGGTTTTCACTACAAAGGAAATGAAAAATGTTCTTATTCAACTCGAGGGTAACAACTGGTTGATAGGGCATCTTCTTTACGGCGCCGGTCTCCGAATAATGGAATGTGTGCGGTTGAGGGTAAAGGATGTTGATTTTGACTACAAGCAGGTCATCATTCGCAATGGCAAAGGAAATGTGGACAGGGTAACCATGCTGCCAAACATCATTACTGACAATCTCAAACTGCATCTTGAAAAAGTCAAATTACTCCACGGTCGGGATCTTAAAGAGGAATTTGGAGCTGTGTACATGCCGTATGCTCTGGAAAGGAAATACAAGAATGCAAAGCCCATACAGTGGGACGCCCATGATTTCATGCGTTTCATATCCTGTTGATGTATGCTATGTGATTATTTATACTAAGAAAAACAGAGGAAACCAAAACATCGAAATGTTGTTGATGCTCCCGTTCTTCTGCCGGCTATTCCGCCTACTTTTTTCACCCGCCCAGAATCTGGATTCGGACTGTCCCTGAATCCTTTAGCATCTTTTGTATTTCTGCTGGTAAATAGATTTGATGATTTCCGGTAATGGACAACCGACTAATGTAGGATTCTCCTGTTTTT
>JAFDFV010000241.1 GCA_019309665.1 Deltaproteobacteria bacterium
GAAGTCTTTGCTCCATAAATATTTTTCAACAGGCATATTTTCCAGATCAAAAAAAGTATCCCCGATTATTCGTAATATGACATTATCAAAACGTTTGCCAATTTCTTCCAGTACCGGCTTAATCTGACGAAGATAATCCAGTGTGCTTTCACTTCCTATCCAGACTAAACGAATTTTGCCGTTCTTACTCTGTTCCTTCTTCACTATATAGTCATCAGTATTCAGCCCGATTGGAAGCACCTTGACATTTGAGTTCAGTTTCTGTGATTGAGCGGCCAGGTAAGTACTTCCTACGATTATCATATCAGCTATACGGGCTGTACGTCTGAAAGGAATAAGATGCGACAGGCTCAGTCGATCCGGCCTTTTATCACTGTACATGATGGCATCATCATAATTAAATATCAGCTTCCTGCAATATTTTCTCAGGTTATAGGCGTCAATTGGATTCAGACACTTTTTGTGTAAAAAAACTCCATCAAACGCAACAGCCGCCTTAAACAACTTATACCTGGCCAAACAACTTGAAGGCAACACCGCAGTTTTACATTCAATCCCGTTAACTGCCAGAGTTTCTATATAAATTCCGATTCGTTGTCTAAAGCTTGCCCGATTTGGATTGTTTGTTATGATGAGTAATTTCATGTCTCAAAGTTTCAACATAGTACGACTCTTTTTTTAGTGAACTGACCTATCTGATTTTGTTTCAAATTTCCGATTTTTTATAGTTTGTGTTTCTGCCTTTATGCTTACCTGAGTAGTTACTTTTTTATTTTATGCCGTTCACGTAATTTGTTGATGAGCGGTTTAATCTTTTTTTGCACACATTCTTTGTTTAACATTCTTATGTTGCAATATTCTGTCATAAATTCATTTAAAAATCGTTTTGGCAGCCCATATTTGATCATATCAAAAATAAACCGGCTGAGATCTTTACGCACTTTATGTCCCAGAGTGAATTTGACCTGAGAAGCTCCGTCCAGATCGATCATCCAGAATTTCCCTGAACTTGCGTTTGCCAGGATATTTGCCCATTTTGTATCTCCGTGACAATAGTTGTTATTATGCAGTATAGCAAGATACTGTGCAAAACGAAAAATAATTTTTTCTTTTTCCAGCCAATCAGGGAAATCACCAATTTCTCTTGAGAGCCGGACAAGATCCTTCGCGTTTAAAAGATTTTCACTGTAATAATAGCTGGCTCTCTTTCCTTCAAACACAAATCCCAGCGGACGTGCTACAGGAATTCCCAGGGCAATGAAAATGTGAGACATTTCCCACTGCCGGGAAGCCCGTTTCATCTTGAACCACACACTTGGGTGATATAATAAATTTTGGGCGGTAAATCGTTTAGCAATGATGTTTCCTCCCGATCCAGGCAATATTTTGACGGATACATTATTGTCATTTTTTAATACTGTTTTAGCCCGAAGAAACCATTGCGCCGGATCAATTTGACTTTCAAATTGTAGGGCCACTATACTGTTCCGTTCACATTTTCCATGGAAATCCTTATTTTTTAAAGGCTGACATGTTTCTTTAAACCCTTTTTTGAGCTTGATAAGAAGAATGCGGCGCCGGCTCCGCCTGAATACGTTTCGTAAAAAAAAATTTTTACCCATGCCGGAAAATCTGGGATAAAGAGCAGCGTAGGCATTGTAAAGGCGCATCAAATCAGTTTTGCTCAGAAGGTTGTCTGAAAATATAGAGAATTGAACCAGGTTTTTGAGTATTTGAGAACGGGGAATAAACCACCATTTACGGTTGCTTTCGTTGTCAATTAAACTGAATTGAAAACCATTTTCAACTTCTTTTACCAACAGATTGTTCTGGCGCAGGTCGCCATGCACAATACCCATGCTGTGCATTTTGCCGATCAGGGAACCGGCCTCATTGAGCAGCAAGCGTTTTTTTCTGATTTTTTCTTTGTTAAGTGGAGGCAAGAAATTCATTTTGAAATACTGGAAAAAACCAACGCCGCAAAAACCTTCAGAAATGAGAAAAATGTTTTTCTGCCCTTTGCACCAACACAGAATTTTGGGAGTGGGCAAACCTGCTTTGTTTAAAATGCCTGCTTGCTTGCGGGCACGCTTGCTGCGGTTCCCGCGAATAATTGCTTTGATTTTCTCAAATTTGTTTCGTGGCAGAAATTCCTTGTAAAAAACAATAGGGCTTTCAGTTGTAGCAGCCACCACCGCATATTTTGAACATGGAACCCATTTCCATCCGGCAGGTAATTCACCCTGCAGCAGTATGCTTGCAGCCTGCTCATATATTCGTGAGTAATCTCCATTAATGGAAGGGATCAAACGAATTTTAAATGTTTTTAATGTCATTATTGATTTATCGACAGTTCAAAATTCGGTCTGATTCGCGTAGGGTGATCAGGGGGTCAGCGAATAGTTCTTTGCCTTGCGATTACGATTATTACACTCGAAAAATAAGATCTGATGTTAGAGATTAATTTGGGGATCTGATACTTCAATTTATAAAAATACTTTTTCAGATACCATTTACTTTTATTAGTAAAGAGAATTTTTTCTATTTCAAAGGAATGTCTTCTGACTAACTGCTCAACAGTTATTGGATCATACCAGCATGTATGTTCCGCGTGTACTTTAACCTTGTTCTTTCGCAAAATACGCCAGAAACTCACTATTGAAAATGCGTTTGGGATTGAGAAGCACGCTCATTTAAGAATTGATGCAATCCTGTACTTTGATATTTCTTTTTACCATCAGGCCTTGCATCAACGCAACCTATATCCAGAACAGTTTTGCCTTTAATATATAATTCTATCGCATCGAATCTATTTTTAACAACTTTAATTCCCATATGTTGTACTCTCTATTCTCACAAGCAACATTCTTCTAAAATAAAGTTCGAAATCCGTTTTTTTCATAAGTATTGAAATCCGTTTCAAATTAAAAACTTAATGTTTCAACTCATACCCAAAATTTCTTTGTAAAGTTTTTCGTACTCCCTTGTCATATGCTGGGCGTTAAAGCCAACCACTGCCCTCTCTTTCGCTCTCTCACCCATTTCCTTACGAAGATTTTCAGGTAAGGACACCATTTCCAACATAGCTTTTGCCAGATCATTTGGAGATTCCGGATTAATAAGTGTACCAACGAGTGGGCTATCAATTACCTCTAAGTCGATAACAAATTTGCTTTTTTAAAATAATAAAATCTGTTAAGATATTTTAAAAAAAGTCGAATTTGCTGGCACACTAACTATTTCGTTCCCGAGTGTCAAGAAAAAGCAGGGTATGATACTGAAGAGAAAACTTTATGAATAATGTAAACTTACAGCAACCCATGCCTCAAGCTGCAGGATCTACACAGGTATGGACATCTTTCTTTGCACAGATGAACCTTGCGCGACTAAAGAACTTTTTTCTGCCCGTTTCCTATACTCTTTTTTTACTCGTTTTCTTCTTTTTCCCCTCAAGTGCATTCCACTGCAATTTTTTTTACGTGGCCGTAGCGTTCCCCTTCCTTATATCAATCTTCATGAAAAAAGTAGATCTCAGATCGCTCTTTTTCAACAGGATATTTTTGCTAAGCACAATATTTCTTGTTTATATGTTTTCCACGCTATTTTGGGCGGACAATTACAATCTGTCAGATATCTCCAGATACGGACGTCGGGTACTCTATGTCCTAATATTTCTTGGCGTTACGATCCATCTGATTCAGACGTATCCGAACTTTCTCCACAGGCTGCTGGTGACGCTGTGTTGGTCAACCGCAATTTTTGCAATCGGTTATATCGTGTTTTACTACAAACAACACCCATTTCCTAATGCCCGGCTATCTG
>JAFDFV010000242.1 GCA_019309665.1 Deltaproteobacteria bacterium
GGACTTCTTTATTTTGTTTTGGAGGCTCTTTCTCAAAAAGAAGAATTAAACCTCTGAAAAGGGGGATATAGCCCGAAAAGGAACTTATAAATCCGTCTGCTATCAGTTTTTTGCCTCCGGAAGAAGAAAGGTAACCCTGCCTTATACCGATTAATTTAACTTTCAGTTCCCGTTCACACTGATGTCTGAGGTCGGATTTTTTGATTTTAAGATCATTGAAAACATCCTCCCCAAAAATGGTTTTATGGAGGATTTTTATTGTCAGAAATTCAATCGGGAAGACATCAAGGGAATTTAAGACATATTCAGGGGTCATAATAAGGGGGGATGAAATCTGTTTTTTACCGAATTTCTTGCCAAGAGGCGCAAAATCTTCAAGGAATTTCAAATCAAACGTTTTGAGAACAAGGATGGAATTGATATCCGAAGTTTTAAGATTGAAATCTTCGGTCAAAGCGCTGCCGACAATGTGAATTGAATGGATTTTATCCTTGTAATTGTTTAAAACAACGTCGAGAAAAGGTTTAAATTTCACCTCGGCATTGTCATCTACCTTTATTTCGTTCATATAGCCTCCTAACCCGGATATTTATTCGACCCTTTACCGCTTTGATATTGATAGAAAATAAGGGCACGCAACTTGACTTACTATTTTAAAAATCTTCCTGTTTAAATTAATGACTTTGTGTTATTACATTAAAAACAAAAAAAGGATAGTATAAAATGGGTTACGATTTTAATGCAGATGAAATATTTGAAATGGCCGAGCAGATTGAAAGGAATGGGGCGTCCTTTTACAGAAAATCGGCAGAATTGATTGTCGATCCTGCTGCAAAAAAGCTTTTGCTCGATATTGCCGCAATGGAAGATGAACATGAAAAAACATTTGCCGATTTAAGAGCAGGCCTGTCTGAAAAAGAAAAAGTTACAACCGTATTCGATCCTGAAGGTGAGATTTCACTCTATCTTCGCGCATTAGCTGATATCAGGATATTTTTTGAAAAAAAGATTGATACCTCATCAATCAAAGATATCCTTAAAGAGGCTATATTAGCCGAAAAGGATTCTATAGTATTTTATCTGGGCATGAAAGAAATGGTTCCTGAAAATTTAGGTAAAGCAAAAATTGATGCAATTATCAAGGAGGAGATGACCCATATAAAACTTCTCAGCAAAGCACTGGTTGCTCTGACCTAAATTGAGCGATTTTTTACTCGACTTGCACCAATCTCTTGCGCATCAAGGACTTGCGAAAAGTCTCGACATATCCATTGGTATGCCTGCGCTTTTCGCAAACCTTGCTGCATCAAGATCTTAGCACATTTCTTCGCAAAAAATTGCTCAACTTAGGTCTGACGTAAAATTTAAAAGGGAACTGATAAGATAGAGGAGGGCAAAATGGACAAATATGTATGCACAGTGTGCGGCTATGTTTATGATCCTGAGCAGGGAGATCCTGACAATGGTGTTGAGCCGGGAACAAAATGGGAAGATGTGCCTGATGACTGGGAGTGCCCGGTGTGCGGAGCTTCAAAGGATGAGTTTGAAAAGGAAGAATAAAAGGAAAAGCCTGTTATGAAAAGGCCGGTTGTTGATATCGGTCAATGCAGTCTGTGTGAAGGATGTGTCGAAGTATGCCCTTTGGTTTTCAGACTGAATGAAACAGGTTTCATAGAAATTGCCGAACTTTCGGATTATTCTGAACTCTGTGTTGAAGAAGCTATAAAATATTGTCCTGAGGATTGTATATCTTGGGGAGAGGGTTAGCGTTGAATAATGGGTGTCAGGCAACTTAAAAAGGAAATACTTGAACTCTTAAGCCATAAAGATTTTGAAAAGAGCCTGGGGAAGATCCGTAAACTACCAGCCAGGAAGGCAGTAAACCCGCTTTTTTCTTTTTTTTATAATAGCGATGAGCTTGTAAAATGGCGGGCTGTTGCCGCAATGGGCGCAGTTGTTTCAAACCTTGCTGATTATGATATGGAATCGGCGCGGGTTATAATGCGCCGTCTAATGTGGAATCTCAATGATGAATCCGGCGGAATAGGCTGGGGTTCGCCTGAGGCAATGGGCGAAATCATGGCCAGGCACGGAAGGCTTGCGGGAGAATACCATAAAATACTTGTATCCTACATCATGCCTGACGGGAATTATCTTGAACATGAAATTTTGCAAAGGGGTGTTTTATGGGGTGTTGGAAGACTTGCCCATGCAAGGTCTGAAGATGCGAATCTCCGCGGGCTTGCCGCATGGACTGCCGGACTCTTTGATTGTAAAACCACAAGAATATTACTCAAGCGTCTTGAAAATGATCAGGCAACATTAACAATCTATCTTAACGGCAAACTGGAAGAGTTCACGGTTGCTCAACTTGCGCTCATGCGCAAGAGATTGGTGCAAGTCGAGTAAAAAAATCGCTCAATTATAGACTTTCAGATAATTCATTTCACAAGGATAGAAGGAAAAATCTGAGTAAGTCGTGCTAAGTTGTAAGTCGTTGAAGATTTTGACTGATAACGCAGTGAAATTATTTATCTGAAAGTCTATATACTTGAATCAGCATTATTTACTATCAAGTGTTCTACGAATAGTAATTGAAAGATCTTTTATCAATACAGGCTTCATTAAAAATTCTTTAATACCTAATGATTTTGCCTTTTCGTTCGACATCTTCTCGCTGAATCCGCTGCAAAGAATAATCGGAATATCGGTTCTGATTTCCATTATTTTTTGAGCCAATTGATCACCGGTCATGTCGGGCATGGTCATATCGGTGATGATAAGATCAAAATTATCCGGATTTGCCTGGAATGCCTTTAGCGCTTCAACGCTGCTGGTACAGGATGTAACATCATATCCGAGCCGCTTTAACATTTTCTGTTGAATTTCAACAACCATTTTTTCATCATCAACAACAAGGATACGTTCATTGCTTTTTTTAATGGGCTGTATTTCAATTTGCTTTGTTTCCTGTTGGGCTTTTATCACAGGCAGGTAAACATGAAATTCAGATCCCTTGCCAAGTTCGCTATACACGCTGATATGTCCGCCATGACTTTTAATAATGCCGTGGACAACCGCAAGTCCCAAACCAGTGCCTTTACCCTCTTTTTTAGTTGTAAAATAGGGGTCGAATATGCGGTCTATTGTACTCTGATCCATACCAATGCCTGTGTCGCTTATCGTAAGACGAACATATGTTCCAGGTGGCATACCTTTTAAATCATCAGCCCTCAAATCAACCTCTTTTAAGGTCACCTTGAGCTTGCCGCCTTTTTTTTCCATGGCATGATAGGCATTGGTGAGCAGATTCATAGCAACTTGATGAATTTGGGTGTAATCCGCCATAACTAATTCGCAATCTATGATATTCTGCATGATATCAATAGTGGCAGGTATTGAAGACCTAATCAGTTTTAAAGCTTCTTTGACAACAAGATGCACTTTAATCGGTTTTAAGTCATATTCCCGTTGACGACTAAAAGCGAGTATCTGTTTGACCAGATCCCTGGCGCGTTTCGTCCCATTGAAAATCATACTCAAATCACGCTTGAGGTCGCTGTTATCAGGAGCATCATTCATCAGCATTTCTGAATATCCAAGAATAGGGAAGAGGATATTATTAAAATCATGGGCAATGCCTCCAGCAAGTGTGCCGATAGCTTCCATCTTTTGGGCTTGCCGGAGCCGGGCTTCGAGTTTCTTTTTTTCTTTTTCCATTCGTTTACGTTCGGTGATGTCATGTGCTGTACAGACCACGTATTCGATATTCCCGTTGTTGTCCAATTTAGGTGTTCTTACAACATAGAATGCATGGGGCTCTTCTTTGCCGTTCTTCAACCACTGCTCGGTCCGGATCTGTTTTTTTTCCCGAAATATTTCTTTGTTAAAGGTAATGCAAGCCCTGGCTTCTTCTTTACTAAGTATGTCCCGTAACTTCTTACCTTCCAAATTCTCCTTTTGCATCCCCCAAAAGTTTGCCATGGCTTTGTTTACGATGCCGTAGGTCTCCACGTCCGTCAAATACCAGACTTGGGCCTCTATATTGTCGAGTAATAGCTCCTGCTCTTCCGCCCTGTTTCGCTCCAATTGAAGCAGGAAATTCTGTGCGAGTATTCGGATTAGCCCCTCTTCATTCGCCAATTCACCGCATATCCTGGCTGCCTCTTCGCTGGAGTAAATTTCCCTGTTTTCCAATGCTGAGTCGGCTATTTTTTTGTCAATGAGTTCTCTCGCTGTTTCTATTCCGATACTTTGAGCATAGGCGCCTATCAACTCATCCTTTTTTATTTGCAATGTAAACCTCTTTTGCTGTGCTGCTCGGCAGCAATAAGACCACAGAAGTGGTGTTATGAAATCCGCTGAACTCCCCTGGCTCTAAGCTGATTTCACCATACGTCTCCCAGCCCAACACTGGAACAGCCGGAAATGTTTTTTTGAACCGGTCCACGGCCTCGGAGAACCTGTCACCCAGCATCAATTGCCTGTGAGCGCAGTCAAAGACGATAATACCGGCAAATTCAGAATAACCTGCATTTTTTGCAGATTTCCTGGCCATGCCGGCTGCCTTCTCAAGCGCATTGATCTGGTTTTCCATATTACCTCCATCCATAATACGAAAAATCGACCCTTGAATAATACCGCACGTAAAATTGAGAGAGCCGTCTTGGTTCAGACTTTCAGGCCATCTTATCTTATATTGATCTTCTTTCCCTGTAGACAGGCCAAGCATGTAATTAGTGAAGAACCATGCAATTTCTGTGGGCGTTTTGAGTTGTTCCACATCTATACCCCTCTTTAGCGCTGCATGGGCTGTCTCTTTTTTCCATATTTCCCACGCCGGTCTGCCATTTATTTCATACAATACATTACCTTCTGTCCTGCTTGCCCTCAACTTTCCGCTCAGAGGGGTGTGTCCAGGTTTCACACCGGTAAATAAAGGCATTTTTGAGGCAAGAAGGCAGACGCTGAGCGCATTCGTACACACTTTATCATCAGAAAAGACAAAGGTCTTTTCCATCTTGAAATCATCGCCGGCCATGCCTCCGACAGCTTTGAGTTTGCGAGCGGGAAGATATGAAGTCATTAAAGCAATTTCTTCTCCTACACCGGACAGACCATCAACCAGGATAATGGCAGTCAGATGGGGATAGCCTTCAAGCTTATGGCGGAGATCGGCTGCAACTTTTCTCATTGCCGCATCAGGTTCTTCTTTTACCCCTTTTGCCAGAGCAGTAAAGACCTTAATGTCGTCCGACGAGAGTAAACCAACTGCCACACTTCCCCTTTCAACCCGTTCCTCAGTAAACTCTCCTGTAGAAGAAGCTCCGATCAGGGGCGCATTGTTCGTGGCTTTTCTTACTGTATCTACTACTTTTTTGTAGTCGTATTCAGTGGAGGTATACACCATGGATAGATCAACTCGACCTCCTTCCAATTTCTTCTTTGCCATCGTGACAGCTTCTTTAGCCGCCACAGCGCTTTCTTTGGCCTTGCTCAACCCGGTTGCGAGCCTGGTTCCCATTATAAAAACCTCCCCTTTTTGCCTCAGCTTGATCTTGCCTGGCACGTTTTATCTGTTCACGGTATTTGGTTTTACAGATACAGATACAAACAGGAACTTGCTTTTGAAATACATACATATGGCAAGAAGCGGATTGTGTGTCAAGACAAAAGAGATACGTTCTTATGGCAATATGCTCACCTATCAGATAGTTATCGAACCTAAAGGGAAGCATTTCAAAGAACATGACAAATGGAAACAGGATTTTCTAAAGGAAATTACTGATAAATTTAAAGTAAAGGCTCTGGAATTCAAGACAAAAAGAAAGACACGGAAATACAGGCTTGTAGGTTAATTGCTAATTGCTAA
>JAFDFV010000243.1 GCA_019309665.1 Deltaproteobacteria bacterium
CATATTGATAGCGCCGTGCACACTTGTTTTAGTGGTCTGGACCGGATCAAACTGGTAGTGAATCGGGCTTGCCGGACATGCCAGATTATAAATCTCATCCACTTCAATATAGAGCGGAAAACATACATCATGACGGACAATCTCGAAATAAGGATTATCCAGAAGATGAACGATGTTTTGTTTGGCTCCAGTATAAAAGTTATCAACACAGATGACTTCATGACCAAGGTTGAGCAGTTTCTCACAGAGATGGGAGCCAAGGAAACCGGCTCCGCCTGTTATTAGAGTTTTTTTCATTTAAGTAACCTTTTAAAAAAATAAAACGGATTTAATGCATTTATCTTCATCTTCAACGAAGGATAAATTTGTTTGTCAAAAATATCATATATTAAATTTGCTGCCATCTGGCCTAAAAGAGTTGCTATTGCGGCTCCATATATTCCGTACGCTGGAATTAATATTAAATTCAAAACAACATTAATTACCATTCCAAATAAAGTTCGATAAAAATTTTTCTTAATATAATTTTCACAAAGAAACCACCTTCCACACGCAACCCCCAAAAACACAAACACCCCTGCCCAGATATGAATACTCAAAACCCCTGCTGCCGGCAAAAAAGCCTCCCCATACAACACCCTTATTACCCAAGGTGCCAGAAAGGTTGTGGGCAGGGCAATAGCCACGGCAAGCCAGACCATCAAATCATAAAGTTTCTGTAATCTTTGATAGTAAAGCGCTTCACTCTGTTTTTTGGCGTTGATAATAGCAGGAAAAACAGACGATGTAATTGCCATTGGCACAAAATACCAGGCTTCGCTCAATCTTACCGCAGCCGCATAATGCCCTACCTGTTCCGCCCCCAGCATTTCCTTGATCATGACCTGGTCTATCTTCATATAGATCCCGATAATATCAGCGGCCAGGAATCCTTTAATAATACTCTTGCCGTTTGCCATCGCCATTTCCAGTACCACACCTTTCCGGTATTCTTCAGATACATGGCAGTCAACCCAACGCTATGCACCACTGCATCGAACAGAAAGACACACGCAAAAGATACAAGAGGGGCTGATATCCAGATAAGGATAAGTTTAATTGTGGAAGAAACTACAAGCTGAACAAGGTGGACATATACCACAAACTTGGATTTCACCTCTGCCTGATAATTAAAATCAATGACATTAAAGGCCTGGAAGATGACGCCAAAAGCGATGATGACAATAAGGATATTTGTCTGTGTATCATTGTTAGTAAACGGGATTGCAGCGGCAATGCCGATCCACATCAGGACTGCACCGCCTGCTTTCAGCCAGAAGGCCGTGCCAAGGAGTTCGTCACGGCGGCCAGGGGTTTTGACCAGCTCCCGCACCATGATGCCATCAAGCCCCAGAGTTGCCAGCGCCGTAAACAGCCCAACAAAGCTGCCCGCATAGCTCAAAAGCCCGAACCGCTCCGGCCCGAGATACCGGGCAACATAGACGCCGACAAAGAGCGCAACAATCATGCTCAATATGCGATGCCCCATAAGCCATGAGGTATTGGCGAAGTAGCGTTTAAAACCTGGGGAGTGAATGTCGATAATTTTTTTCAACTATTGCCCTTCATTTACAAGCAAATCCCCATGAAAATGAGAATCCGAATTCCTCTGCTCCACCTATTCGGACGGCTGCAAGAAACGCTGCGGCGCACCATTTTTTCATGCCGGCTCTGGTTATCAGGTAATCCAGGCTGAAATGTGGGCATAGTTCCAGGGCTTTTTGGGGGGTTATTATTTCGAAGGTTTTAGGGGACGGAAGGTTTTAGGGGACAAAACTGTTTGCGCCTGATAATCTCTTGATTACTCATTATAACCTCCTTTTAGCATGCTTAAGGGTTAATAAATTTGGTGCCTCTATGCTATCAGGAGGTTATTCTTTGTCAAGGAGATAATATATTTTTATTGTGTTATAATAAAGGGTTATGCTTTACTCGTTTTAATATATAACGTACATTAGTTTATAAGTTTCGGGAAAACTACGTTCTTCGGATTATAAGTTTCTATTGACGAAGTCCTTTGATTTATTCATTTTTCTCTTAGCAGAAATGAATAAAAGCGCGTAGGTTCAAGATACAAGCTGGAAGGTGCAAGGTGTTTTAAACATTTCGTGGACGTCCATTGGTAAATCAGCAACTCATTTTTTGGCCTCAGTAAAATGCGCTACGCTTACGATGGCAGGTTTTCGCTTCACTCGACTTATGGTTGCGGCAATATCAGCTCGTGAAATATCCAAGCTAAGGATTTCTTTGTTTTTATTCACCTGCAAGTTTAATCGCAGTTTTCATTATATCATCTGAAAGCCAGTATCCATTGTCACGCAATTCTTTGATAAGTGTTCCAACATTTTCCACAAATCTCTTCTCTTTTGCTACTAATAACAGGCCTATTAATCCCGTGGTGAAAATATTCAGTCTTGCGGCAACCTGTCTTCCTGCACGATCATCAAGTAATAAAATTACATCGTTATCAAGCTGATAGGCAAGTCCAATAGCTTGTTTTCCCCTTCACGCAAACCAGAAAGAGCTGACTCAGCCTCTTGGCCTAAAGCAGGAATTTTTTTTATCTGTATAAAGTCTCTCAATCTTGCGGGACGTCCATAAATAAGTAAATAACCCACTATAGCAAGTGATATTTATGCTCTTTAGCGATCTTTTTTTCTATAGGGGACACAGGGGATGTCCCTGACCAGCTGGAATGAAATCATCTTTTTCAAGGTATAGAATTTCATTTGAGCCAGTTGATTTCTTGACAACCGGTTCTCCGGATTGGACGTCCCAACTTAAACTCTTACGTATTCTTGACCATGATGATCTTTACAAAACGCCTCGCTAAAAGACCTCAGTGAGACCTTTATGGCACAGAGGCCTTGCGGGACAGTGTTACATATTTCCACTTTTCTCGACTTTACGGCAAGCCTTTTTGTACCGTGATCTTCTCCTCTATCTGATCCAGAACATCGGCAATTGTCACTCTATGAGAAGGAAAAACCTGATTATTTTCATGTTTATGATGCGGATAAGTACTCATATCTCTCCAATGAGGCTTATTATCCCACCTTGCTATTAAATCACCATCATTTTTCTGGCAATGGTATGAGTATTTCTGGTAATCTTTAGTATGTAGTTCTGTAATGTATAATAGACAGTTTTCCTTGAGAATTGCCTTTATCTTGATGAGTTTGACAGAATCCTCGTCAATAAGTTCAAGGACTTCAACATCAAGAACAATAGCTGATTGTCTGAGAGCAGAAATTATTTCATACAAAGCTTGAGATCCTTATATTTTCTATTCCATTCCCTGTACGCGAGCAAAAACCCCTCCCATAGTAGCAAATCATCCCATTCCTGAAATCTTTCATCCCCTTTCTCTGTTTTTTTCTTGAAGGAAGCATAATTAGTCTTGTACTTTGACTCAAACATCTTGATTTTGCTTTTATATAAATCCTTTTTCCCAAGTGCCTTATCAAGTAGCAGCTCTATGATTTCGTTACTTCCGATGTCAGCAGCAATAGAAGGTGGTATTCTTAGAGTCACCTCACTGGTTTGAATTTTTTCCATTGCGATTCTCCTGTTATCTTAAGTGGGTGGGGGACATTGTTTCATATTTCCCTTATTGTTAATTTTACCGCAAGTTCCCTGCTATTGTCAAGAAGGGGAATCCTGATAAGTACAAGGATATCAATGCGATCAATCATTAAAAGGGCTATGAGAGGACCTGTATTGCAAATCATCTTGCCGTTCATATGTCCATATCCGCAAATTCAGCATCGATTTTTGCCTGATCCCATTCCACGCTGGCCGCGCCATGATGTCTTGCTTTTTTTGCCTTGAGCGTGAGAGGTTTCTCGACAAGGAGATGCCTTTTGTGACTTATGATGAATTCGGCTATCTAAAAATGGGTCTCGGCCGGAGTTGCCACGGTGAAGCCATCAAAATCCTTCTTTATCGCATCCCTGATGCTGTAACCACTTGCGGGACGTCCATAAATAAGTAAATAACTCGCTATCTAATTGATATTTATGCTACTTTAAAACCTCTTTTCGATGGACGGTGGGACGTTGCTGCTATTCCACTATTTTTTCTGACAGGATAAACAGGATTCACATGATCCTTTCCAGAACAGAGAAAAAATAGCTGCCCAATTAAATATAAAAACCAAAGGCCCCAATCGGAGAAATGATGTCGAGAAATGGTAAAATCTCTATTTTCAGTCTGGCCATTTCAAGATGCAGCATTTCTGAGATGTGGTAGTAGGTTCCAAACAACTGTGTCCAAGGGGACGCCCATATTTTTTGGAGGAAAATATAAATGGGGTCAAGTCTACGCTTGACCCTTAGTATTCCTATACCAAGAAGCCTGTTACCTTTTCATTAACCTCATCTTATGCTTTTTTAATTTCATCAAGGAATTCTCTTGCGTTTCTTACTTTAATCTCAGATTTAACTTTATCTGTAAAGAAATGCGAATCACCTGTAAGTAAATAATCTGCATTTGCATAAAGTGCCGCAGCCAATATGGGTATGTCTTTTTTATGTGCTATCAGAGCTTCCGCTTCTAACGATTTTTTAAGATATTTTTCTCTTGGCAAAATATCTATGTCGCTTAATGCTCTGTCTACCTCCAGCAATGCAATTTCAAGATTACGTTGATCAAGATACTTGAGTTTCTTTTTCGTAACACTCTTTAGTTCATAAACCACATCCTCGCAGGTTATCAGCTCAACTTCAGGCATATCTAATATTTTTGACTCATTACCCTTAAAAAAGATGCCTGAGATCAGAATGTTAGTATCGAGAAATATTCTGTATCTCATCGTCTGATATTCTCAAGCTCTTTCAACATGGAAGCCTCGGTAATACCCTCTCCCTTAATAAGCCATCTCAGATATGTTCTGCTCTTTTTAGCGTATGATTTCTTAAGAGCTATATTTATAGCTTCCGAGAAATCAGAAAACATACCAAGCTTTACTTCCTCTTCTATCTTTTTATACAAATCATTCGGTATTGTTGCAGCAACCTTTGGCATATGTCATACCTCCTTTGATCAAAAAAATATCCCATTCCCAATTACGATAATTACCTACCTTTCTCAGACCTGCTTACCTTTAACACAACACTAAGCTAAGTTGTAGAGCTAATTTAATAGCTCTAAAGTCTTAGAATCTTTGGGGACATTATGTTGCGAGTTTAATTAGTGTTTGAACGAAAACCCCTGGTTCCGAGCGGTCATTGCGAGAAGTGAGGAACGAACGACGAAGTAATTCCCTTGTTTCCAAGAGATTGCTTCGGTCATGCTTCCCTCGCAAGGGTGGTTGGTGGGGACGCTGGCAACTTTGGGGTAGTTGGTGGGGACGCTGGCAACTTTGTCAACTTATCGTTCAAGGGACACTTCATGCCTTCCGAATTCCCTTCCCCTTATAACTGCTTTCTGAACACCCATACGACTGATCCCCAGAAATCTTGCGACTTCCGCGGCTGAATGCCCTGTCTCTTCTACAGCCAGCCAGGCAACCAGCGATCTGGCTTCGGAATACTTTTGTTGTCTACTTCCTGAACATATCAACTTTGGTTTAAGATCCAATCGCCCTGCCACAACCTCAATCAATTCCTCGATAGGCCGTTTAGGTTTATATTTCTTTTCAAGCAGCCTCTCTGATTCCTGGAGTACTGCGCCAACAAAACCACCACTACCAAGTACACGCTGGTCTGAAAGCTCACGATCTTCTTTGCGCTTTGGCGACAAAACAGAAGTGTCACCACCAGCGCTACGAATCAACCCTCCACCCTGCAAGTCTTCACGCCTGCCCTGCTTTATTCCTTTTTCTACAAATACCCGGTATCTTCGGCGGCCAACCTTAAAGGTTTCACCAAAGTAGAGAAGAACATCTTCGATGGTCTTCTCGGCTAAGGACAATCCGCCTTCGGCAGAAGGAACTTCCTTTTCCAATGCTGGAATTAGAGGGTTTTTGCGTCGGCCAAGGATAGTGCTATGGCCTGACCATGGATATTTGTCGAGGGCCTTCAGATCTTCGACTATTTTTGCTCTTAGTGGATTCAGATGAATATATCGAATTAATTCCAAAAGGTATGGGTCTTCTTCACAGACAACTGATTTATAACGATTTTGGAAAAGATGCCCTGCCCTTCTATGCCGGATGTTAAATGTTACAGCGTAACCAGTCATTAATCGACGCATTACCTTGCTAAGAGGCGTAGTACCAGTACGTAACAAAATATGGAAGTGGTTCGGGATCAAAGCCCACGCATAACACTGGGTCTGTGTTTCCTCAAGGAGGATGGCCAGTCGTTCCAGAAATGAAGAGCGATCTTTATCATCCCAAAAGATTTTTCGGCGTTCAATTCCCCGTGCCATTACATGTTGAAGGACACCGGGAGCATCAAGTCTGGATCGGTGTGGCATAAAGTTATCTATCAAAAACGTCTGCAGGTAAATCAAACTTCTTTATCAGATCATCAAGGGCATATGACAAAATGAGCGTCTTTTTGCCATGCGACTTAATGGGGTAAGACTTATGTGTCTCGGAATCATAAATCTTAGGGTGCCTGCCTCCGCCTGTCACATAAATAATGCCGTACATCTTGAGCCTTTTTATTACCTTCCTTAATTCTAACGGCTTAGGCATAGTTTATTTCGGTAGTTGATTGCTGGAGATTATCATTGGGAATAGACATTAATGATTTTTTTATAGACATCTTCAGGCTCCTGAAAGACTGTTTAGCTTCTAATTCGTTATATATTCTCCAAAACTTACCATGCGCTGGATCAAAAATTGTATTAATCGCATCGTTTTCTACCGCAGTTAAAATATATTCCTTTATAGAATCAGCTAATGCCTTTAAAGCATCTTTCTCATCTTTACCGTGGCAAGAAACTGTAAAATCCAAACAGCGGGCAACAACCACATCGTTCTCTTTGGTTAATAATATATGTAGTGCCGGACTTTCCCATAAGCTACCGATCTTAAATCTTATCCTCTTCGCTTTCATACCTTTCATAGGTCCCTCCCTATTTTGCATAACTCAAAATTTTTCGACCTGTGCGGTTAGCTTTTAGCCATTAGCGGTTAGCTTTCGGATAAAACTGTTTAACATCCTCTTTACCTCATTGACCTGTTGATTAAGTTCTCTATATGTTTCATCCTGTATATAATTGAGATCACAAGCGAGAAGCAGCTGATATTCCACCTCGCTTGCAGATCCGGCAGCGATGCTCATAAACCTGGCAAGTTCTCGCTCACTATCTCTTCCGCAACCTTTAGCGATGTTCGTCGAAACGGATGCCGCAGCCCTGCATAGCTGAATCGTAAGTCCAAATCGTTCATCAGAAGGAAAATTCTTTGTGATTCTATAGACCTGTAATGTAAAACGATGGACTTTCTCCCATACTTTAAGTTCTCTAAAATCTCTCATTTTCACCCATTTTCAATGCTAACCGCTAATGGCTAATGGCTAACCGCACAGGTTGAAATTTTTTTATGATTTTATTTTTTATGATTTTATTTTTTCGATTTACCCATGAGCGACTGCCTCTTTAGGAACGGGCATTCTTTTGTTCAAATTAATCCTACCCACCACCGGCAAAGTATCACATGCAAAAGTAGGGGTTGTCTTTCCGTGCCGTATTCCAAACCTGATTTGAAGAGAATTTAAATGGCCTCGCTATATTTCTTTGTTTGCAGGAGATGGTTTTGACGCATTTTTTATGTATTCGATAAAAAAGGCAAGAAAAACAAAGAAGAAAAGTCCGGCAACACCGGCAAGAAGAGCGTTGCGTTTTGTTGTGGATATTATTGACAGCGGCGATATCGTTGGATTTTGTCTCATTATTATCGCTGTTACTTGATCTCTATCGCGTTTCAATGATTCAATCTCTGATTTGAGTTTGGCTATTTCTCTTTTTT
>JAFDFV010000244.1 GCA_019309665.1 Deltaproteobacteria bacterium
AAAAGGAGCTAATTCATGAGCGGACTTCAACGAACTATTTTCTATGACAGACATGTCGCTCTTGGTGCAAAGATAGTAGAATTCAGCGGTTGGGAAATGCCGATTTTCTATCCTGCCGGCATTTTGGAAGAGCATCTAACTACACGCAAAAAAGCAGGACTTTTTGATGTATCCCATATGGGACGATTTATCGTCCGGGGTACCGGAGCACTGGAATTTCTTCAACACGTTTTAACCAATAATGCTGAAGCACTTAATATCAGGGAAACCGGTGCCCAGTATACGCTTATTCCAAATGAAAATGGAGGCGCTGTTGACGATGCTTATCTATATCGTTTTGTAGAGGAAGAGTATCTTCTGGTAGTCAATGCAGCTAATCTCGAAAAGGACTGGGAACACCTGAACTTACAGCTTAAAGACTTTCAAAATGTTGAGCTTATTGACAAAACCAGCGATATTGCCATGATTGCACTTCAGGGACCAATGTCCCGATATATAATGGAAGAAATTATCGGGCATGGCAAACTTCCCGAGCCTATCAGAAATGCAGTCAGCATTGTGAATATCTCAGGAGCCACGGTTAAAATAGCCCGCACAGGCTATACTGGTGAGCCCTTATGTTTCGAGCTGTTTATCAATCGTGAAGATGCCTTGATGGTGTGGGACCAAATCATTGCCAAAGGAGCAACCCCTACAGGTCTTGGCGCAAGAGATACACTCCGCCTGGAAGCCGGCTTGCCTCTCTATGGTCATGAGCTTGGAATTGATCCTGATGGAAAGGAAATACCTATAATAGCCTGCCCACTTGCAAAGTTTGCAGTTAGTTTTTCTTTGCTTAAGGGTAATTATATAGGCTATTCCGAACTAATCAAGCAGTTCATTGCTATTAAAAAAATAGTCTCGCGCGACTACTCAGTGATAAATGACCTGCCGCGTATGATTAAGCCAATTGCCGTTACAGGACGGGGTATTGCCCGTGAGGGCGCAAAAGTATTCAAAGGCAAAAAACATGTAGGTTACATCACAAGCGGCACAATGGTACCGTTTTGGATTATAGAGGGTGAAGGTCTGTCATCTTCGCAAACCGACCATCATCAGTTACGTTCCATATGTCTGGGATATATAGACAGCGACATTCTTGAAGACGAAAAGCTCACAATAGAAATCCGAGGTAAAGCTGTTGATGCTGTTGTAGTCAAGCACCATATGCGTTCAGAAGCACCTCCTTACGCCCGCCCCATAGTATTTGATCAACAATTGGCAGAAAACAAGCTTCCTGCCGGAGATACACAATCCAGGGTCAGCAGATTGCTTGAAAAAACCCTGGAAAATACTCTTTGGCGGCAGAAAAGCTGCATCAATCTGATTCCATCAGAAATGACGATCTCGCCGATGGCCAGGCTTTTGTCTGTAATGGATCCGGCCTTCCGTTATGCGGAACACAAAAAATCCATTGCTTTCTATGACGCTGATATCTTCTATTACCAGGGAACCGATTTCATATGTGAAGTCGAGCAGATGCTGGAAGAAGAAATGCGAAAATTTTTAGGCTGCGATAATATAGAGACACGTCTTATCAGCGGTCAAATGGCAAATACCGCTGTTTTCAGTGCAATGATCGACTTCATTAACCGCGCTGACCGCAAGTCTGAACCACGACGAATTCGTCAGGTAATGCACAACCACATCGGCAAGGGTGGACACCTGAGCGCTCAGCCAATGGGTGCGCTAAAGGACTATGTTGCAAGGAATCCCCGTACTGAAAAACCTGCTGTTGTAAATTTTCCAGTACTGGCCGACAACCAGTTTAAGATTGATGTACCGGCAACCCTGAAACTAATTGATGAGTACAGGCCGGAGTTTATTATTTTCGGTAAAAGCATGGTTATACATAAAGAACCTGTCGCTGAAATTCGTCAGTTTCTAAATACTCAGGCTATCAAGTCTGTGGTAATGTACGATATGGCACATGTTCTGGGGCTTATTGGTCCTCATTTTCAGCAACCTTTTGCTGAAGGTGCCGACATAGTTACAGGGTCTACCCATAAGACCTTTTTTGGCACACAGCGCGGTGTTGCCGGGTCAAATTTCCAAGAAAACGAGGAGTTCTATGGGCTCTGGGAATCTCTTGTTCGGAGAACATTCCCTGGTTCTGTGTCCAACCATCACCTGGGTACTCTGCTTGGTTTGCTGATGGCTGCATACGAGATGAATTACTTCAAAGACGAATACCAGCCTGAGGTTATCGCCAATGCCAAATCATTTGCCCGTGCGCTTAAAGACTGTGGCCTGGATGTCGCAGGAGACCCGGCAATTGACTTTACAGAAACTCATCAGGTGATACTACATGTCGGCTACGGCCGCGGCCCGGAAATTGCGAGACAACTGGAAGTAAATAATATTATATGCAACTATCAGGCAAGTACGGATGAAGAAGGGTTTACCGCTTCAGGGGCATTGAGGATGGGTGTATCTGAAATGACCCGCTTTGGAATGGAAGAAAAAGACTTTCAATCACTGGCAGGGCTTATACAAGAAGTTATCATAAACAATGCAAATGTTGCTGACAGGGTTGAAAAGCTGCGCGAAAAATGCAGTACGCTTAAGTTCTGTTTCAGTGAGAGTAAATATGATGACATTCTCCAGAAACTCCACGGACTTCTTTAATCATGATAGGTTACCACGGAACAACACGGAGTTTCACTGAAAATTTAAACAATGAGTAAGTTACTGTGGCGGTGAAATGGTAGAGCGAAGCGATACAACAAATCCGAAATCTGCAATCCGAAATCCGAAATCGAATGGTTCGTAATGATGAGAAGAGTATTTTATAATTCAGTGTAATTCCGTGAAAATCCGTGGTGAACTATTACCTTTAACCCGCATGATAAGAAGGCCAATAGTACATAGAGCCCTCCATTGATTCACCAACACCTGCAAGATCCGGCACATGATTTTGTTTCCATAATCATATAGGAACTTCATCGACAATATCAGCAAATTCATCAATTGCATCATGTGCGGTATTTCCCACAACAGGAACTATCGAAACCACAGCGCCCACAACTCGTGTCGGCACTGAAACAAGTTTGGTAAGAACACATCCGCTCAACATCGTCAAAGTTATCAATATTAATAATAGCTTTACAATCTTCATAATAACCTCCTTTGCAATGTTAGGAGTCAAGTTCATAGATGGGTAAAAAAAGAAAGGATAATTGATATATGAAACTATATTGTTATCTGAGATGTGGCATAAGTGCCCATTTTATAAACCATGTCTGGGCGGCTTCCGAATTTTTATCCATACATAGTATGCCGCCATTCTGGAACCTGAATACAGGCTTTTCGATGGATCCGGTTATCAGGTAGGAAGTCAGCCTCTGCATAAAGGGTAAATGACCGACAAACATTAAATTATCGCTGATTTTAATTTTATCGGCAAAAACAGCAACATCATCCAGAGGATTAATTCCTTCAATTTCCTGGATGCCGCCGTCCGGTTTCAGGGCTGATGCAAATATTTCTGCAGTCTGGAGTGCTCTCTTTTTCCCGCTATGCATGATACGGGAAACATTGACCCCATATTTTTCTGCAATCCCCGCAATATGCTCAGCTTCTGAAATTCCTTCCTCAGAAAGTCCCTTGGCAGCATCTTTATCCTTGGGCAAGCTCTTGCCGTGCTGAACAAGCAAAAGTGCCATGATGTTCTCTCCTGTTGAAAATCTATACCCGTTTAATCGGCTTTAATGCCAAGCTCTCTTTCTTTTTCAGCTACTGCCAGCCTGGTTTTTATAACAGTATCCGG
>JAFDFV010000024.1 GCA_019309665.1 Deltaproteobacteria bacterium
GAGACCTTTCTGCCGGAAGAAGTTCTTATAATCATTCCAATTTTTAAAAGATAAGGTTCAACAACGTCCACAAGTGTATCTGTCTCTTCCAAAAGTGTCGCTGCAATTGCTTCAATTCCAACGGGCCCTCCGTTATAAAATTCAATTATTGTTTTCATATAACGACGGTCAAGATCGGTAAGCCCCTTATCATCGACCCCCTCCAAATGCAGGGCTGCCTCCACGTTTTTTTTTGTAATTTTACCATCTGACCGGACTTGTGCATAATCTCTTACCCTTTTTAAAAGGCGATTAACGATTCTCGGGGTTCCTCTTGAACGCTTTGAAAGCTCAACAGCGCCATCATTATCTATATGAACATTAAGCAAGCCGGCAGAACGTTTGGTGATTTTTACCAGATCGCTTAAGCCATAAAAATCAAAGCTCCTGAAAATACCGAACCGATCCCTGAGCGGCGCTGACAACAGCCCCACTCTTGTGGTTGCACCGACTACAGCAAACGGCTTCAGATGGTATCTGTGACTTCTGGCATGTATTCCTTTGTCAAAAACAAAATCAACGGCAAAATCCTCCATGGCCGGATAAAGGAATTCCTCTACAACTTTTGGCATCCTATGTATTTCATCTATAAACAGGATACTTTCATCCTCTAAATTAGTTAGAATGCCTATTAAGTCTCCGCCTTTTTCAAGCGCAGGTCCAGATGTAACAGTCAGATTACTTCCCATCTCATTGGCAATAATATGCGCAAGTGTGGTTTTACCAAGGCCGGGTGGTCCATGGAAAAGCACATGGTCAATCGGTTCATTGCGCTCCATAGCCGCTTGAATTGCGATTTTGAGAGTTTCAATTACTTCGGCCTGTCCAATGTAATCATCCAAACGTTCAGGGCGTAAAGATTTAATCGCCGTTTCTTCATCAACGGGCAGGCTTGCTCCTGTAAGTATGCCCTGTTTATCTGAAGAATATTTCAGGATATCATCAGTCATAGACTTTTTGTACCACGATATACTTCTTTGTCAAATCATTAAAATTAAACCTAAATTGCGCAATTGTTAAGGTTACCGCAGATTCAAGGCGAGCCCTAATTGCCCGCTGCCTCTGGTTAATCTCATATTTGAGTTTTCAAATTTCTGATGATACAAGACTCGTCTTTTTTTATCTTTAGCCGAACTTATTGAGAAGTTACGGGAATATTTGATAACTCATTGAATTTGCATCTGTTTTTATGATATTTTTATTTCCGGCTCAAGTTGAAACGCTCACTTTAGGTTAAAAATACTTGTTTATTAATATAATTCATGATAGTAGAAATTTTTATTTAATTCTTGAAAAGGTTTTATAGTACTATATTTTAAGAATATACTGTGAATCAAAGTTCAAAAGGAGGAGAAACACATGGCTGATAGCAACAAAGGCTCTATAATAACAGGGACGATTTTTATTATAGTAATTGCATTCTTTATGCAGGTAATGTTTGTTTATGCGCAAAACAGTGACACGCCCAATAAGGCTGCTACCGAATTTACCAGGGCATATTTTGGGCTCGATAGCTCAATGGCTGATCGGCTCTGTCAAGAAAGCTTGATAGTTGACGGTGTTAATGTTGTTGATAGCTATATTTATTGTGTTACTAGTAAAGCCAAAACTGAAGGGTTCAGACCATTTTTTGTTAAGAACTACCTTTATCATGTTCAAACCAATACTATCAGTAAAGATGAAAACAAAGCGCAAATCAAATTAACCTGTGAAATAAAACACCCATTACGCACATTCTTTACCAAGGAATCCAGCCGGAAAATTGATGAGACATTTAATCTAATTAAGGAAGATGGCAAATGGAAAGTGTGTGGGGATGTTTTCTCACTTTGCGGCTAATTTTTAAATCAATAAAATTTTCAAGGGTTTTTGTGTGAAACTTACTAAATTCCCGCTCAGCAAAAACCCTTGAAATTGTTGTCGTTTAAAGCTATTTATTATGCCCCTCCTTTCGCAACAGTTCCCGATACCAGCATGAAAATTCATACATTCCCCAATATTTATCATCATCATTAATAATTCCAAAACAAATTTCAACAACCCCCTTTCCAAATGCATTGCTGTATGTTTCCTGATCTTTCGACTGCAAGAACTCGCTTATCAGCATTTGAGAAGTTCTTTTTGATTTATCTTTCCTGATATCTATGGGATCTTTTGGTTCCTGGAAAGGATTCCATTCATCAAATCCCTTTTTCAGGATATGTTTCTGATTTCGTGAAGACATGCTATCGAAGATAGCTTTTTTTCTTTTTTCTTCCTCTTCGGGCGATATTTTAGCCATTTCCATCTCCTTCCTGTTCATTTTTAGTGTTGTCTCTATTAATATCGCCAATCCCCAGATACTCATCATCGTATATAGTAAGAAGAGCCATGGATAAAGGAACTATAACATCTGCCAGTTTTATATGCTTAGATTTAATCTCTCTAACCAATTCAACGGATATTTCGTAAAGCTTGTTGTGTATTTTTTCCAGCTTAACCGTTGGATACTGTTGGCCCTTAGCAAAAGCCGACAGACCGCAGGTATGGCCGGCTCCGCCTATAGATAATGGTATTCCATAAAGCCTGCAAGTCATTGGCCTGTATTCATAAAGGTCACACATATCATCATCATTAAGAAGAGGGCACCTTACACGCTCCTCCGCCATTTTAGACAATAGCTCATTCTCATCTTTTCCTGACTCAAGGTCTTTATATGCTTTTCTTTTAAGCCTATGTATTGTTCGGTCTGCTATGTTTGATTTCTCAATAATACGTTCCCTTTCGCTTCCCTTAAACTTTTTATTGAATTTATCGTTTATATATAATGCCTCAATAAGATAGAGGTCAAATAGTGCGTTACAGCAATCCGAACACTTTGTTTTACATTTAACGCATTCAGGGTTCTCACTTTTTACACGCTCAAACACCTTGTCGGCCATTTCTAAAACCTCTTCGTATTGTTTAAAAAAAGGCGTAAAATCTATATCCATAACTGTCTCCTTTACAAATCGGCATTGATGCTGATTTAGCGTTGCGATTTTTTGTAGACAACGTAAACATCAGCACGACTTACTCAGATTTTTTCTTCTATCCTTGTGAAATAAATTGTCTGAAAGCCTATAGTTGGTTTTGATTAACTGGATTTATATCTTCAAAAATTTGAAAACTCAAAAGTAACTTGTTAACAATTAGAGATGGCAAACATAAGTGCCTAAAGTGAGCTAAAATATATTAAAGTGCCTAAAGTTAAGGAATGCTGCCATTTTATATATTTCTTAAAACATAAATACACGAGAGGGCAAACTCCTGTGGCTTTGGGTTATCAATTAGCACGCCGAAGGCGTACCATAACTTTAGGCATTTTAGGCACTTTAGGCACTTTTTACTCATCTATCCTATGGTACCGAATTCATTAGGCATAAAATGGAAATCCCTATACTATAAATTTAATTGCCCGCTGCCTCTGGTTAATCTCATATTTGAGTTTTCAAATTTCTGATCTTGTATATCCTGTCAAATATTTTGCCCCTGTTGAACCGTTCGATATCTGCCGCATAATTGTTTCACGTGAAACACTATTTTCCAATACAAAATCTGTTGAAGATTTGATCTATAACGTCTTTATTAGCTGCCCCCCCCGTTATTTCGCCAAGCAAATCAACCGCTTCCTTCACATCAATGGCAATCAGCTCAAGAGGTAATCCACAATTAAGCCCATCAACGACTGAACAAAGCGAGACCAGGCATCGATCAAGTATCAGCTTGTGTCTCAAGTTTGGAATTATCGCAGTCTGGTGGTCAAAGTTGTTTTCTCTAAACGAAATTTTTACAATTAGATCCTTAAGCTCGTCAAGACCCCTATTATAAAGAGCTGAAATTTCTACTCTGGGTATTTTTCTCCAGTTGTCCGGCGTATTGACCTCACGCCTGCCTGAAAACAGATCCGACTTGTTTATTACAAGAATAGAATGCCTTGTATTGATCATTTTGAAAATTTCATGGTCATCATGAGTTAAAATAGAACCACCATCAATGATAAACAAAATCAGATCCGAGCAATCAATATAATCTTTAGCTTTATTCATTCCTATGACTTCAACAGGGTCATCCGTATCGTGAAGCCCGGCAGTATCGGCTATAATAACGGGCATACCGCTCAAGCTAAAGGTCTCCTCAATCAAATCTCTTGTCGTGCCGGGCACGGCAGTAACAATCGAGCGCTCTTTTTTTATCAAACAATTCATAAGGCTCGATTTGCCGACATTCGGCTTTCCAACAATAACCAATTTTATCCCGTCCCTAAGAATATGGCCATTGTCATATTGCCAGATAAGTTCTTTTATCGTATTGATGATATTATTTTGGATAACATCGGTTATTCTTTCGACATTAATAATTTCTTCAACATCTTCCGGGAAATCTATGGCTGCGTTTATTTCTGCAAGAAAATTAAAAAGATAATCACTAATTCTCTCTATACATAGTTGCATCTCCCCCTTTATCAGGGTGGCGGCAATTTCTAAGGATTTATTTGTCCTCGCATTTATTATATCTATAACCGCCTCTGCCTGTGTCAAATCTATGCGACCATTGATATAAGCCCTTTTTGTAAATTCGCCGGGACCCGCAATTGCAGCACCATATTTTAATACTAAATCCAAAATAAACCTAAGGACAACCGGGCCCGAATGGGCCTGGATTTCTACAACATCCTCTCTGGTATATGAATGGGGAGCAAGCATAACTGCAAGTAGAACTTCATCAACAACTCGCCTGTTTTCAGGATCAACGATATAACCATGATAAAGGTGGTGCGATGTAAAAGAAAAAATATCGGCGGAATCCTTATCTTCCGGGTTGGATATCGAAGAATGTGATCTTCGAAAGATATGCGAAGCTATTGGTAAAGCGTTTTGACCGGAAATTTTTATAATACCAATGCCGCCGGCACCGGTCGGCGTTGCTACTGCGGCGATAGTCGAATCGTTCATATTATAAACTGTAATATTTCCAAGTCCCTTATACCTCGAAAGGACATAACTTGATAGTAGGGCGACCCTTGTGGTCGCCCTAATCGAAACAGGGCGACCACAAGGGTCGCCCCTACGAAAAAAACAATATAATTACAACCTGAAAGTTCGCACCGAAGGTTCGCTAATTTATGATTTTTCGCCGGCCATGAACATCAATAGCTTGCTTTTGATGCTTATTGCTCACCGAAAAACCCCAATTTATAACCTTCCGAGGTATACAATTACCTATGTTTTTCTTTTTGCATTATATTTCTTCCTGGGAAATATCAACAATTTCTTTAAAAAACCATCTCCCACGCTCAGCGTTCTGATGCCGCCGTCATCCCTTAAAGCAAGATGAACTATTCTTCTGTCTTGAGCATTCATTTGTCCTATTGTAATGGGCTTCCCGCTACGTTTCGCTTTTTCGGCAAGCCTGCCGGCAAGGCTCTTCAGGTTATTTTGTTTTTTCTCCAAATAACCTTCAATATCTATCTGAATACGAATTCTCTGTTCGCTGTGTTTGTTGACAATTTTTTCAACGAGATATTGCATGGCCTCAAGAGTCTGTCCTTGCTTGCCAATGAGAATCGCCACATTACCGCCTTTTATATAAAATAAAATTTGGTCTGATTTTTTTTCAAACGATATTTCTGCGTCAACAGTTATTAGATCAATTATTTGCTGAAGGACATTTTTACCCAAATTTATAGACTCATCCGATATAGAAGTGATTGCCTTATCATCAAGGTGCGCTTGTTCTGTTGAATGTTCAACTTCGGTGACATGTTTCTTTGATTTATTATTATGTTCTAGATCCTTTTTATCGGTATTATCTTCAGGTGTTAAATCAGGCACTGTAACACGAATTTTTGCCTTCTTAATACCAACGAGGCCAAAAATACCGGTAGCTCCATAGGAAATAACATCGTACTTAAGTTTTTCTTTTGGGATTTTTAATTCTTCACAAGCTTTTTGGGATGCCTTTTCAACATCCTTGCCTTCAAATTCCAAACGAGGCGACATGAATTACCTCCATAACTAAGCAGCTTTTGTTGTGGTATAGTATTGTTGTGAGATAGAAAGGACGTTGTTTACAAGCCAGTATAAAACCAGCCCTGAAGAAAAATTTATAAAAATCACAGTGAAAACAAGTGGCATCAACATCATAATTTTGGCCTGCGAAGGATCGCCCATTGCCGGTGAAATTTTCTGTTGTAAAAACATCGTCGCCCCCATAATAATTGTCAATACAGGAATACCATATGGCGGCTGCATAAAAGGAATAGAAAAGCCAAAGTCAAAAAGGCGATCCGGAGCCGACAAGTCATTAATCCACCCAAAAAAAGGAGCGTGCCTCAGCTCTATTGCTTCATACAACATCCGATACAGGGCAAAGAAAACAGGAATTTGTAAAACCATTGGAAGGCACCCACCCACGGGGTTTACCTTATATGTTTTATATAACGCCATGGTTGCCTCATTCATCTTTTTCTTGTCACCCTTATATTTTTCTCTTATTTCCATTACCAGGGGTTGAATTTTCTTCATTTCGTTCATTGATTTATAGCTCTTATTCCCAAGAGGCCACAGCAAAACCTTGGTAAAAATTGTTAAAACAATAATAGCTATGCCGTAATTTGAAATGATATGATCGTATATATAATTCATGATCCAGAGGCATGGTTTAGCTAAAAAATCAAACATACCAAAATTTATAGCTTTATCAAGATCATAACCAATCTCCTTCACTACTTTCGTGCTCCTTGGCCCCATAAACAGATGAAACCCAAAAGTGCGCTGTGTGCCTGGATTTATAATACTCTCGGGTTGCACAAACTGATTTTCCAGAACATTGTCTTTGTCAAGGAAAAGACGCATACTCGCCGTAACAGCGCTTTCAGGTATAATACAGGACATAAAATATCGATCTTGTACAGCTATCCATTTCAATTCACCATTATATATATTTTTATCTTCAATATCATCTGCCTTTACCTGCTCAAGAGCATTGTTTATTAAAGCACTTGGGCCCTCGAAGCCATACATGCTTCCATCTTCAGAATAGACTTTAAATAAAGATAGAAGCAAGTTGTCCTGAATGGTTTGATTTGAGCCGTTTTTAATTATAACCTTACATCCAACCATGTAAGTTTCAGGAGAAAAAAGAAACTTCTTTTCTATTACTATTCCATTAGAGGATTTCCAAAAAAACGACAATTCTCTTGAGTTATCGTATATCTCAATAGAGTCATCTTTAATATCCGTCATAAATAATGCATCATTTAGTGCTGGAACACTGTTTTCAGCCAGGCTGATTTTTATGGTTCCATTATGTAGCTCAGGGGGTATCATTTCGAGCAAAGGTGAGTCAGGCTCCATGCTTTCTTTGTATTTATTTAAGACAAAGCTCTTAAATACAGCTCCTTTTTCTGAAATAATTGCAGAATATAAAGGTGTATTAACCCTGACAACTCGTGGAGGTTTAATTGTCTTCAGTGCATCTTCTTTAATTAATGCGGTATGATCGACGGATTCAGTATTTATTTCTTTTATATATAATTCTTCTTTAGAGATAGTTTCTGTCTGCAAGTCTTGCTTTGGCTTTTCGACGACTTGTTTATCTACAAAGAAAATTTCCCATAATAAAAACACTGCAAATGAAAGAGCTATAGCTACAAATATTCGAGCCTGTTCCATGCCCATCTCCTATTACATAAATGTTACAATCCTTTTCAAAAGAAAAGGAAAAAGTTAACGTCTAAAATACATCTCTATTCGTAATAGTTCACGATTGTAAGTTTACGGTGAACTATTGAACAACTACATTTATCAAAAGCTTTAAAGAATAAAGGGCTGAATAAAATTTTTGCGGTCACAGGGGCATAATTTTATGAGGCAAAACCGATTGGGGGGGGGCTAAGACTACCCAAAAGTCTTCATTTAATGTAAGCAGCGTTTATCTATAGACTTTCAGATAATTAATTTCACAAGGTTAGAAGGAGGAAGGCGTATTAGTTATACGTCGACGACTGATAACACAGTGAAATTATTTATCTGAAAGTCTATATGGCGGCTGACAGTTTGCTTGTTAAGGAACAGGATCAATTCCTCCCTCGTTAAAAGGATGACATCGAATAATTCTCTTTAAGGCAAAAATTAATCCTTTAAGCGGACCATAACGCAAAATAGCCTCATACGCATAATTAGAACAGGTGGGATAAAAACGACAAGAAGGACCCAGAACAGGAGACAGTGTGTATTGATACAACCTGATAAATATTAAAAAAATCCTTTTAATCATGACCAACTGATATTTTATCAAAAATTTTTTGAAGCAATAATAAAGCCCGGTCTGAAGTTAGTCCTGCAGCTTCTTTTCTGGCAATTATATTAATATCCCAAAAACCAGTTATCTTATGCCTGTTTAACCGAAAACATTCACGAAAAATACGTTTGATCCTGTTACGTTCTACAGCGTTCCCAACCTTTTTGGATACAGTAACACCCAATCGTGTTCTCTTAAAACTGCCCGAAGTGAATAGAACAACAAAATACCTGTTCTGAAGTTTGATTCCACATCTTGATATTCTAAGAAAATCGGAATGTTTTAAAATTCTATCTGCCTTTGTAAAGGGAAAAAAGCGCAAAAAATATTTACCCTCTGTAGCCGAAATCGACAAATTGAAACCTTTGCAAAACACCCCCTTTTTGCCCAAATAGCGATAGAAGCGGGAATACAGAAACGACGGAGTATTAAACCCATGCTACGCAATAAAAACTGTTTTTTAAACAGCTAAACGATTTCTCCCCTTTGCTCTCCGCCTGTTAATAATTTTTCTTCCCTGTTTTGTTGACATTCTTTTCAAAAATCCATGTGTTCTGGCTCTTTTAATTCTGCTTGGCTGATAAGTTCTTTTCATAATTCAATCCTTTGAGACCTCTGTAAACATCACTTCATGCCCGGCACAACCTGATGTCGGCAACAACCGATCAAAACATAGTTTGGTTTAACCTAAGTTGAGCGATTTTTTACTCAATCTGCGCCGATCTCTTGCGCATAAAGGCTTCGCAAAAAATCGCTCAACTTAGGTTTAAAAGTGGTTTAAATAAAATGAATATTTTCCAAGGTCTCCAAAAAAATAGCAAGTAATTATATAATAACATATTAAGATAATAATAATTATGATTTTAATAGCCGCAACTCAAATACATAAAATTTTAAAAAGAACACAATGTTTTTATATTGTCAAGCTCCAAAATTAACCGGAAACTTACTGCTATTCTTTGAGAACTTCAAAAATATCAAATTCTTCCATATGAAACTGAGGATTAGGGTATATTACAATTCGTTTGCCAAGAGTTTGTTCTAAGGAGGTTATGATATGATTTTCATCGCCGAGAAGAAGATCAGCAATTTTGGAATTTACCCTTATGGTCAGTTGAACCCCTGCCATATTGGACGCGTCTCGGAGTATCTCCCTGTAAATATTATAACAAATTGTTTGTCTGGATATAAGGGAACCCTCTCCATCGCAATAAAAACAAGGCTCGCAAAGCATCCTTGTCAGCGTCTGTTTAGTCCGTTTGCGGGTCATCTGTATTAAACCCATCTCCGACATCGGAAGAACATGAGTCTTGCTTCTATCTTTTGTCAGCGCCTTCTTAAGGGCTTTAAATATTTTTTCCTGGTTTGATTTTTTTTCAACATCAATAAAATCTATTATAATTATACCGCCTATATCTCTAAGGCGTATTTGATATGCTATCTCTTTAACGGCCTCTAAATTTGTCTTTAAAATTGTTTCCTCAAGATTATACTTGCCAACATATCGACCTGTATTTACATCTATAGATACAAGGGCTTCCGTTTGTTCAATCACAATATAGCTGCCTGATTTAAGCCACACTTTTCTTTTTAATACACGTGATATGTCGCCTTCTAAATTATAAGCATCAAAAATTGACTCGGAACCTTCGTATAGCTCAACAGAATCCTTTAAGCTTGGCATGAATGTATCGAGAAAAGAAAGAATTGATTCAAAACCGGAACGAGAATCAATAATTAATTTTTCTGCTTCGTTGGTCAAAAGATCCCTTACCGCTCGAAGGCTAACGGTAAGCTCCTGGTGTAAAAGAGAAGGCGCCGGTGCTGACTTGTATCTTCTCTGGATGCTTTCCCACAAATTGTCAAGAAAACCCATTTCTTTTTCGAGCTTCTCTTCATATATGCCCTCACTAACCGTCCTCACAATATAGCCATAAGATTCTTTTTTTAAGGACAGAACTATATTTTTTAAACGTTCACGTTCGGTTTCGCTTTCTATACACCTGGATATACCAATATGATCAGATGTCGGCATAAGAACAAGGAAGCGGCCTGGAAGCGAAATATAATTGGTTACTCTTGGCCCCTTTGTCCCAATTGCGGACTTGGAAACCTGAATCATAATCTCCTGGCCCTCGGTAATAAGCTCCTCAATGTGACGGCTATCCCGTTCTATGGGGGATGAGGTATGATTTGCAGTGCCTGTGCCGGAAATTTCAGGGTCAAGATCTCTGTTTTTAATAAAAATTTGTTCGAATTCTTTATAATCATTGCAAATTACATCATCAACATATATAAAAGCCGCCTGATTTAAACCAATATCAACAAAGGCTGCCTGCATACCCGGCATCCCTTTATATATATTTCCCGCTATATTGGAATCATCTCCTCTCTCAATAAAAAGTTCTACAATTGTTCCATCTTCAAGAAGAGCGACCCGCGTTTCATGTTCTGCAACATTTATGATTAGCTTTTTATGCATGTATTTGATTTTTTATTATATTTTAATAAATCTTGCTTTTTTTGCTTTTTCATCGGTCAGCTTGAAAATTTCCTTAATTACCTCTAAAGGCCTCATCTGTAATTTGTCTGGTTTAAGCAACTCTATGTCTAAAACCATATACTTTAAGTCTATCTTTTTCAACCTCCCTTTTTTGTCAATACGAGAAACGATGAACTCCGGGCTTTGTAAAAAAATTTCCAGCTCTTTATTATCAAAAAATTCTTCTTTTATTGTAACAATATAATTATATTTTTTCTCATTATTATGGACCTTTTTGGTTGAAACAATTTGACAGTCGTGAACAGAAAGACCTTCCGGAAGGTGCTTATTTAAAGTTTCTATTATTGACTGTGGTTTAAAATTCTCTGGAACAACGAGATAAAAATATTCTTTTAGACTTTCCAGGCCGATAGGCAAAGTATCTTCAAAAGAAATTTTTGGTTTAGGATGAAATCCTTCTGAATACTTAATTGGTATCCCGGCACGCCTTATGGCTCGCAAAAAAATATTAACAAGTTCAAGATGTCCAAAATATTTTGCCTGGTCTATTTTTGAAAAAGCAACTTTGAGTGTTTTTAATAACGCACCTCTTATAACCGGCTTGATATTATCCGAGGTTAACAAACCACTGCCAATATCAAATGCTGATTTCTCCGCAGGCATTTCAAACACTTTTGGTTCTATAACAGTAAAATCGCATACTCCGCAGGCGTTACAATTACCCGTACGACAGTCCGGAGTAAGTTCGCCCCTTGTTGCTTTTTCCCATTCTTCTATTAAATATTTTTTTTCAATCCCAACATCAATGTGGTCCCATGGAAGCGGCTCGTTTGTGTTCCTTGACCTGCCTGTATAAAAACCTATATCCACCCCCTCATCACAAACAGCCTCCTGCCACAAGCTATATCTAAACCAGTCACTCCAGCCATCCAACTTGCATCCCTTCTTGTGCGCAGCTACCAGTAAATGTGAAAGCTGTCTGTCGCCGCGCGCCCAAAGCCCCTCGATCGAACTAACCTCCGGGTTTTGCCATTTAAAATTAATACCGGACATTTTAAGATTGTTCTGCAGCCAGCCAATCCTATCCTTTGATTCAGACAGAGAAATCAGTGGTGCCCACTGAAAGGGAGTATGAGGTTTTGGAATAAAGGTTGTAAAACTAACATTTATTTTATTTTTGCGCCGCCCTTTGCCGGTATTAATCCTTCTAAGTTCTTTTACAAGATTCACAATTGATTTAAGATCTTCACTTGTCTCTGTTGGAAGACCAACCATAAAATAAAGCTTTATAACCTGCCAGCCCAAATCATAAGCGTTTTTCACTGTATCAATGATATCTTTCTTTTTAATATTCTTATTAATAACATCGCGAAGCCTTTGGCTGCCGGCTTCGGGAGCTATGGTGAACCCTGTTTTTCTGACTCGCTTAATATGTTGCATGAGCTCCGGCGTCAATGTTCCTGCCCGTAGAGAAGGAAATGAAACAGCTATATTTCTTGGCTCGCACAAAGTCATAAGCTGTTCCATCAGGGGGTTTATACATATATAATCTCCAATACTTAACGACAACAAAGAGATATCCTCGTAACCGGTTGCTGTTATTGATTTGTTCGATAGAGCCAGAATTGTATCCACAGATCTTTCCCGTACTGGACGGTATATCATCCCTGCCTGACAAAATCTACAACCCCTTGTACACCCCCTGGATACTTCAAGACGAAGGCGATCGTGTATGGGCCTGCCATAGGGTATGATCGGGGCTTCAGGAAAAGGTGCTTTATCAAGATCATCTACTATAGCTTTCTTAATTTTTTGGTATTTCGAAAACCTGGGCAAAAGAATCTGAAAACCTGATCCGTCAAATTTTGGTTCAAAAAAAGCCGGTATATAAACACCCTGTATGTCTGACCAGATTTTATAAAGAACTTCTTTTTCTCCATTGAAGCCCTCTTTCCATTTAAGCCAGGAACGAGACATTTCCATTATTACGTTTTCACCGTCTCCTATAACAATAGCATCAAAAAAGTCGGCAACAGGCTCAGGGTTACAGGCACAAGGACCACCCGCAATTATTAAAGGATGTGAACTATCTCTTTGCGAAGAAAAAAACGGAATTTCTGCAAGGTCTAGAATGTTAAGAACATTAGTATAATTCAATTCATAAAGGAGGCTGAACCCGATAATATCAAACTCTTTAAGAGGTTTTTTAGATTCCAGGGACATTAATGGGGTATTGGACGACCTGAGATATGCCTCCATATCCGTACCTGGAACAAAAACCCTTTCCGCTGCAATTTCTTCATGACTATTTAATATATGATAAAGTATGGGTAGCCCTAAATGAGATGTTCCTATTTCGTAAAGATCCGGAAAAACAAGAGCAATGCTGAGCTTTACTTTGCTTTCATCTTTTTTTATACAATTTATTTCCGTGCCTAAATAACGACTTGGCCTCTCAACCAGCGGCAGGATGTCTTGAATGGATTTAATGTTCATGATATGAATTTATATATCTGATAAATTATTAACAATCAGAAATTAAAAAACTCAAAAGTAACTTGTTAACAATTAGAGGTGGCGGGCATTTAAATTTAAAACGGCTGACTGTTTGAGCGTATTAGTGAGCGTTAAGAAAAAAAGAGGCACTTTTGTATATTTTTGTTAAAAGGATAAACTCAAGCCATAACGTTCTATTTTTCTAACTGATATTAATACTCTTTTTTCTTTAGGCTCACTTATGCGCGAGTAAATTTCTTAACAATATGAACTCGAAAAAAATATAACGATGACAAAGCTAACAACTCAAAGCAACAAAAAACTTAGGGCTCGGTCAAAAACAACTTAGTAGAATTTGCGCTCGAATTTGCCGTAGATTTAATTGATCTGATTGAGCGAAACCGCAGGAATAGCGAGCTATTCCGAGGACTTTTGCGATTGAAAATCGGTTAAATATCTGGTGAAGTCGGGATGCAAAAATGCCAAATTATTTTTTTCCGAGCCCTTATTACAGGGGATTTTATGGTCCGTATAAAAATTATCAGCCTTTTAAAATCAGAAACACCACGGAATAAGATTGCTGTTAAAGGGTGGGTAAGAACCAGGCGCGATTCAAGTAATTTTTCGTTTATAGAAATAAATGACGGATCCTGCCTTGAAAACCTGCAGATTATTGCCGATGAATCTTTAGAAAACTACGAAAATATAAAAAAACTTACAACCGGATCAGCCGTAGCGGTTTTCGGCAACCTGATTAAGTCACAGGGAAAGGGCCAACAATGGGAAATGAAAGCAAAAGCATTAGAGGTAATAAGCCTGGCGCCGGACTCATACCCTTTGCAGAAAAAACGTCACACAGACGAATTTTTAAGAACAATCGCCCACTTAAGACCAAGAACAAACAAATACGGCGCTGTTTTTCGCATTAGATCGGAACTTTCATTTGCTATTCACAGGTTTTTCAGAGAAAGGGATTTTCGCTATATTCATTCTCCAATAATAACCGGCTCTGATTGTGAGGGCGCCGGAGAACTGTTTAAGGTAACTACAATTGATTTTGAAAACCCCCCGAAAAAAGATGGGAAAATTGACTATTCCAGGGACTTTTTTGGAACAGAGGCAAGCCTTACGGTATCAGGACAGCTTTCCGCTGAAATGTTTGCTTTAGCGCTGGGGGATGTTTATACATTCGGCCCAACATTCAGGGCAGAAAATTCAAACACAAAAAGACACGTTTCCGAATTCTGGATGGTCGAGCCTGAAATGGCCTTCTGCGACCTTTTTGAGGATATAGACCTTGCAGAAGAACTGGTTAAGTATCTTACCGTATATATACTGGAAGAATGCTCTGACGATCTTAAACTTTTTACAAGGTTTGTTGATAAAAATTTAAAATCCACCTTAGAAAATATTGCCCAGTCTGAATTTAAAAGAATTCTTTACGAAGAGGCCGTAGAAATTTTAAGAAAATCCGGGAAAAACTTCAAATTCGATATAAGCTTTGGAAAAGATCTTCAGACAGAACACGAACGCTATTTAACCGAAGATTTCTTTAAAAAACCTGTAGTTATCTATAATTACCCAAAAGACATTAAACCTTTTTATATGAGGCTGAATGATGATAACAAGACCGTGGCGGCTATGGATGTTCTTGTGCCGCGTATAGGTGAATTAATAGGCGGAAGCCAGCGCGAAGAACGCCTGTCAATGCTTGAAGCTCGTATGAATGAAACAGGTCTGTTAAAAAAAAATTACTGGTGGTATTTAGATTCCCGAAGGTTTGGAACAGTTCCCCACAGCGGTTTTGGTCTTGGGTTTGATAGGTTAATAATGTTAATGACAGGTACGAGCAACATCAGAGATGTAATTCCATTTCCAAGAACCCCAAACAGCATAGATTTCTGATTACAATTATCCACCTGTTAGGGCTCGGTCAAAAATAACTTGGTAGAATTTGCGCCCGAATTTGCCGTAGATTTAATTGATCTGATTGAGCAAAACCGCAGGAATAGCGAGCTATTTCGAGGACTTTTGTGATTGAAGATCGGTTAAAGATATGGTGAAGTCGGGATGCAAAAATGCCAAGTTGTTTTTGATCGAGCCCTTATTACCCTCAAGTTTATATTGTGTATTGTTGAACAAAGATGATATGAAATCATCGACATGCAAAAACTTCGTGTGAACAGATAGGGATTCGTGTTGAGGGCTTTTTTTATGAAGAACCGTCCCGCAAATATTATTCTTCCGTTAATAATCTTTCTTTGTCTTAGCGGTATTAGTGTTGTTCTGTGGCAGGACCACGCTGAGCATGATGAGGAAATCATGCGCAGGCACACCGAGACTACGTTGGAGCAGATCCACGTGCGTCTGAAAGACTTTATGGAAGAAAGGCTCTCTTCTTTAGAAGTACTGGCCGACCGCTGGGTCGAACGAAAACCTCCAGACTTCAGCTATACCCGTTACCGACAGTTTGCCGAGGCTTACTTTAAGCATTACCCCGGCTTTCAGGCTATCAATTGGGTTGATACGGACGGGTTTATCCGCTGGGTCTACCCCGAAGAACAAAATTATGCCGCAAAGGATAAAAACCTGCACAACCATCCTGAGACTGCTGTTCGGGAATCATTTGCGCGCGCTGAAAAAGGCCGCAAACATGTCATTACACCGTGCGTTAAGCTCCTTCAGGGCGGCCTTGGTTTTGCCGCTTACTGGCCTTTGATTTACGATGGCAAAATGCAGGGATACATAAATGGAGTCTTCAATATCAGCTCGGTAGTTAAATTACGGATCGGGAAAAATATTTTTGACGAGTTCCGGTTAGTCTTATATGAAGGAGATCGTCTTATCTATCAGCACGGTTTTGATAAGGAGCTTATGTCCTCTAACCGTTCTGTCCGCGCCACACGTGAGATCCATTTTAGCGGAAAAACCTGGCGCCTGGAATTGGAACCGCTGAGGATAACCGCAAAAAATGAGTTGGCCGCTTATCTGGGGCTGGAAAATCCCACGCTCCTGATGTTTCTCTTCTTTGGTCTCATGCTCTCGACCGGTTTGTCCTTCCTCCTTTACTCCTTTATGCACAGGATGCAGATGTACCAGGTGGCCCGCGACCATGCCCTCTATGAGGTAAATGAACGCAAGCGTGCAGAGCAGGAAATACAGAATCTTCAGCTCTACAATCGTGGATTGATTGAAACAAGTCCTGATCCTTTGGTAACCTTCGATCAGAAAGGGATCATTCTGGATGTGAACGGGGCTACAATTAAAGCAACCGGCAAAACTCGAGAAGAGCTGATAGGAACCCCATTTGCTGATTATTTTACAGATCCTGAAAAGGCACACAAAGGGGCGATGTTGGTCTTTGAAACCGGAGATGTTCGGGATTACGAGCTGGTCATAAAGGGGGATGGAAGCGAGACCATTGTTTCCTACAATGCTTCGGTCTACAAAGATCAGACGGGACAGGTAGTTGGTGCTTTTGCCGCAGCCCGCAACATCACAGATCAAAGGAGACTCGAACAGGAACGTGAAGTTTTGCTCAATGAGCTGTCCGATAAAAACGAAGAACTCAAAACCTTTGTATATTCTGTCTCACATGATCTAAAAACTCCGATTGTTACCATTGAGGGTTTTATTGGCGCCATGCGCGAAGATTTTAGGGATCAGATATCGGAGGAGCAAGAAAAGTATATCAGGTATATGAGTGATGCAGCCCTGAAGATGGATGCCCTGATCAATGACCTGCTGGAATTCTCCCGTATCGGACGCTTGACTGAAAAAAAGAGCAAGTTCTCTTTTGCCGGTATTGTAAAAGAGGTCTTGAAAACGCTTCAACCTCAGATAGGTGGACCTTCAGGAAAATCTTCCGGATATCTACGGTGATAAAAAGCGGTTTGTACAGGTCATGGAGAACCTGTTGACAAATGCGGTTAAATATATCGGAAAAGAGAACCCTTGCCCGCATATTGATGTCGGAACTCAGGATCGCGACGGCCAAAATGTGTTTTTTGTCCGCGATAACGGCATCGGTATTGAGGAGGGCTATTTTGAAAAAATTTTTCAGGTCTTCCAGCGGCTGCCGGCTGCAAAAAAGACCGGAGAAGGAACCGGCATCGGCCTTGCGATTGTAAAACGGATTATCGAGCACTGTGGGGGGAGTGTCTGGGTTACATCAAAGCCCGGAGAGGGGAGCACCTTTTTCTTTACTATTACCTAAATTAAGCTATTAGCCTTTAGCGGTTAGCTATTAGTTTAATGATTCCAAGCTGTTTTACTATTACAAATTTTCACCCGTTGGGTGTTATTTCTAATTAACGTGATGCCCTGATTTTTTAGAGCTAAACGCTAATGGCTAACAGCTAATCGCTCAACTTAGGTATTACCTGAGTTGAGCGATTTTTTGCGAAGAAATGTGCCGAGATCTTGATGCAGCAAGGTTCGCGAAAATCGGAGGCATACCAATTGATATGTCGAGACTTTTCGCAAGCTCTTGATGCGCAAGAGATTGGTGTAG
>JAFDFV010000025.1 GCA_019309665.1 Deltaproteobacteria bacterium
AATTCACGAAAAACAAATTTTTCATCCTTCTTCATGTCTTATACCCTCTTGGTGTAATCATAAAATCCAGGTAGGTAAACGATGTGCTGTTTCCAATAAAGATTATTGTCTGCATGTTTACGTCTGCTTTGTGAAGATCTTCAAGGGGAATAATTGTTACCATTTCATCTTTTCTCATGGCGCTTACAACAATTCCGGCAGGGGTTTTTTTATCCCTGTATTTTAATATAATCTTCTGCGCTGTTTCGAGCTGCCGGCTTCTTCGTTTACTCTTAGGGTTGTACAAAACAATTACAAAATCAGCGCTTGCAGCAGCTTCTATACGTTTTTCAATGAGTTCCCAGGGAGTCAAAAGATCACTTAAGCTTATGGATGCAAAATCATGGCTTAATGGCGCTCCAAGAAGGGATGCACCGGCACAGAGTGCGGGTATTCCGGGAACAACTTCAACTATTAGTGCGGATTTTTCGTTTAATGCTGTTTCACTTGGAGGAGGTATTACCCTGATATTCTCCTTTTTGCATATCTCGAAAACAAGCCCGGCCATGGCATAAATCCCTGGATCACCGCTCGAAACAATTGCACATGATCTTCCTGTAAGAGCAACATCAATAGCGGCTCTCACACGTTTAACCTCTTTGGTCATTTGCGTGCTGATTATATTCTTATCTTTAAGAAAAGGGCGAATCAGCTCTATATAGGTGGTATATCCTGCAACAGTATCCACTGATTCAAGAACGTCAGTTGCCCGTTTGGATAAATGCTCATAACTTCCCGGACCTGTTCCTACGATATAAAGGGTATTCTGGCGATGGCTACTGTGACATTTCGGGTCGAATGTTTTGGCACAATCAGTTCCCCGTTTTTTGATGCAAGAATTGCGGCTGCTTCGCATACGCTTTTTACTCCTGTATGTTTTTCCACCATGTCGGATGGTGATTTAATACCGTCTGCCTGGTTTAATTCTTCCTTGTCGTAAAAACTAATAGGAAGCTTAAGTTCTTCTGCAAAGGCTATGAGCCCAAGTTCATCTGCTTTTAAATTAATCGTTGCGATACGTATCACGCTGGCTATGGCAAGTTTCGATTCTTCAAGTACTTCTTTAAAAAATTTTTTAATCTCCTTCATGGTTGTGTTTCTATTGCATCCAATTCCTGCAACAAGTGATCCGGGTCTTAATATCAGCATATTTTTTGAAAAATCAGCCAGCGCGTCATCTATAAATACACCAGGCGTGTCTTCATTTTCCGTAATTTGTTCTTTCTTAGAATCTGTAAAAATATGCGATGGACTGATATTGTTACGAAGTAGTTTATATGGATCGTGGAGATAAAACTTTTTCCCGGTAATAAAGGCCATGTTTATATTTTTTATGGCTTCCGGGTTTTCTATAAAAAGATTATGATGTTTTGCCAGCACATCAATAGCAGGCACCTGGTTTACATCTGTAGCTGTGGTTATTACAGGTTCAGCCCCTATTAATCCGGCAACCTTTATGGCAAAGGAATTGGCTCCGCCCAAATGACCGGAAAGAAGACTTACGGCATGTCTGCCGATTTCATCAACCACCACAACTGCCGGATCAGTTGTCTTGCTCCTGATACAGGAAGCAATAAGCCTGACTACAATTCCAGTTGACATTATAAAAACATGTCCTGTGTATGCATGAAAGTTACTGGCAATAGCATCGGAGAGTCTTTCAAAGTAAGAAGCTGAAATATCATCTATATTCAAATCAGCAGAAAGGTGCAATTTTGCATCAGGCAGGCTCTCTGCAATTTTCCGGGCAAGCAGAGCGCTTTTAGGAGTAATAGCCCACAAGGCGATCTTGTCATTTTTTTTCTTTCTAAACCCGTGTGAAAAATTTTTATCATATAGTTTTGATTTGTATTTTTTTTTGTGTTTGCTGATATCCAGCGCTTTTCCGATGATAATAAGAACCTGTCTTGTTATCTTCTCTTTTCTCACTATTTCCGGCAACTCTACAGGACTTGTAAAAATAATCTTTTCTTCAGGCTGACTGACACAATAAACAACAGCGCAGGTCGCATGTTTTCCATATGCTTTTTCAAGAACCCTTGCCACTTTATCAACCATGGATATACTGAGATAAATCGCCATGGAAGCTTTATGCCCTGCAAGTGATTCCAGCGCTTCATTTTCAGGCACAGGTGTTCTGCCTGCCATACGGGTTAAAATAAGTGTCTGCGAAACTTCAGGCAAAGTATATTCTATCCCCATAGCGGCAGCAGCAGCAAATGCAGCAGTTACTCCGGGAATAACTTTATAAGGGATAGATTTTTTATCCAGATTTGCCATTTGTTCAAATATGGCGCCATAGAGACTCGGATCTCCGGTATGAAGGCGAACTACATGTTTTCCTTTTTTATACGCTTTTTCAATTTCATCAATAATCTCTTCAAGATGCATGGAAGCGCTATTTAAAACCCTTGTTTTCGGTTTTGTCCACTTTAATACAGCCTCAGGCACAAGAGAACCTGCATAAATGACAAGGTCGGCATCAGCAAGCGCCAGTTGCCCCTTAACTGTTATCAATTCAGGATCACCAGGTCCCGCCCCTGCGAATATTACAAGATGCCGGGCAGGCTTATTTTGATTTTTAATGGTTGATTTGGTTTTCATAATGCTAAAAAATTTGAATATCGAATATCGAACAAGGAATTTCGAATGATAAAGTGTGGAATCGCTACGCTCTATCTTTTATAGTAGTAAAAATGATAGAATACCTTACTTCGACATTCATAATTCCTTTTTCGATATTCTGCGGTTCAAAACAAATCCGTAAGTTTGAATTCGTTTTAAAAAGCTAAACTGTTACCAATTTTTAAATTGCTGAAATTATCCACACAGGATTCAATGCCTCGAGCCGTTCTCCCCATGGCATATCCTGTCCACGATGAATCTGAACTAACACTATATCTGTTTTAAACCCCTTGCTTTTAAGGGTTTTAAGGGCAGCTTCAACATTCGACAGGATAACGGTATTTACAACTATAACTCCGTCAGGCTTTAGATACTCTGAAGCTGTATCTATGATTTTCATTAGGTCCCTGCCGCCGCCACCGATAAATATCCGGTCAGGCTCAGGCAGATCCTCAAGAGCGTTCGGGAGAACAGCCTGGACAACTTTTAGATTTTTTACATTATACTGCTTTTTGTTTGCCTTTATATTGTCGATTCTGCTCGGGTTTTGCTCAACTGAAAATATTTTGCCCTTTTTTATAAAAAGAGATGCCTCAATCGAAATAGAACCGGAACCTGCTCCCAGATCCCACAATATATGATCATTTGAAAGACAGAGCCTGGAAATTGTAATAGCGCGAACCTCTGATTTTGTAATAAGACCTTTCTGGTATTCATACCGGTTATCCGGCATACCCAGGTGAAGATCCTTATTCCCTTTATGCTGAAAAGGATGTGGTTTTAATACAATCAGGTTGGGCTGTGAAAAATTCATATCCGCAGCCTGGCCGGGTTCATACCAGTCAAAACATTCGGATTCAGTTCCAAGCTGCTCAAAAATGCACATTCTTATGTCTTTAATCCCTTTTTCAAGCAGACGTCCGGCAAGCCATGCAGGGTTTTTTTGTGAATCCGTGTAAACAGCCACACTTTTGTTCCTGTCAAGTATGCTGAAAAGTTCTCTTTCACTGTTCCTGCCATGCAAGCTTACGACTGAAATATCATTCCAGGACTCCTTTATTTTGGAAAAAGCCGCAGCAACAGTAGAAATATTTGGATATATCACAACATTGTCAGGCCCAAGGGATTTGATCAGCAAGGAACCTATACCGAAAAACAGCGGATCACCAGATGCAAGCACCACAACATTTTTTTTGCGCATCCTGCTTTTTATATAACGAATAACACCTTCAAGATCTTTGCTGATCTCCTTTTTATCTGCTGCATGATCATTGAAATACTCGAGATGCCGTTTTCCACCTACCAGAATATCAGCATCTTTTATCAATTTCAGGTGCTTTGCGGTAAGATCTTCGGGAGTAAGTCCCATTCCGATTACAGATACCTGTTTCATGTTTGTTTTGCCCCCCGGGAGTCTGAATCAAATACAACATTCCCTCTGAAATCAAAGATAATGCCCTGTATATCAATATCAGAACCTGTAAACATCCTGGCAGATTTAACCATTTTTCTTCCTACGTGGGAAACAATTTGAGGATATTCATTCATAATAAAATCAAATGCATGTCTTGCTGTATTTGCAGATAATATCTTTTTCGCAAATTCCCGACTTTTTGTGATTTCAAATGACCAGTCTGAAAGCTTCTTCATAGTCAAACTTGACTTGGCGGCATGAGTGTGGGGCACCCCTTGTGCCATCTTTACTGCTTTTCCGAAAAAAACTGCGAGAATAATTTTTTTAAAACCATTCTCTGATGCATCCTCAAGGGACATCTTGAAAAAATCACCAATCTGTATAAAAGCCTCTTCAGGAAGCTTTTCAAACAAAGCCTGGGAAAATTTTTCACTGCGACGGCCGGTTGTAAGCACCACCCTTTCTATGCCAAAAGCCTTTGCAACAGACAGAGACAACCTTATCGTCGCAATATAGGCATCATGAGACATTGGCCTTTCCAGACCTGTGGTTCCCAGAATAGAGATCCCGCCAAGAATGCCCAGCCTTGCATTCAAAGTCTTTTCAGCCAGTCTTTCCCCTTCAGGTACAAAGATTTCGATTTTTACAGATTTATTTTTATTGTATTTTTTTAATAACTCCGTAACAGCCTGTGTAATCATTTTTTTGGGGCCCGGGTTTATTGCAGCTTCTCCTGGTAAAATTTCAAGGCCCGGCCTGGTGACCATGCCTACACCCTTTCCCCCGTTTATAGATACAGTGCGTTGATTTCCATTGTCCAAAAGTGTGACTGTTGCTCCGATTTCCGCCTTATGCGTTATATCCGGATCATCCCCTGCATCTTTTATTACCGTACATTTTGCTTTGTTTTCTCCCTGGGATATACAGGTAAATACGGGAATAATGATATTGTCTCCCGTTAAAAGCTTTATTTGAACAATAGAAGGTTTTTCACCGGTCAAAATCAGTGAAAGAGCTCCCTTTGCCGCAGCCGCAGCCGCAGTGCCGGTTGTAAAACCAGTCCTTAGCCTTCTTTTTGTTGTCATTGATATATGTTGTACGACCATAAAGTGCGCTTTTTGAAACGGTCAGGATTATAAGGAAAAATAAACCACGAAGGACACGAAGGGGCACGGACTTGCCCGCGGCAGGCAGGGATTAGAATTAATGTTTTATAATTTCTTTTTCGTGCTCTTCGTGTTCTTCGTGCTCTTCGTGATAAAGAAAACATAATAAAAAATCGAATTCATCCTAAATAATAATAAATTGTCCCTATGATGACAAGACTTACAATTCGAAAACCCTGGCCCATAAGCAATAATTGACTTCCCATTTTCGGAGAAAAGATTCCAATATACCTTGGCAACTGATGACGCAGAGCACGAATCGGAAATGCAATTACATTTCCGATCAGCAGGGCTAAAACAGTCTGTTTTGTTGTAATTACTCCTGCATCAAGAAGTGCCCCCGCTGCCGCAAATCCTGAAGTAAATTCAGCAGCAAAACTTAAAATCACAACCGAAAGAGCTTCAACAGGCATAAAGGTTGTGACAAAATAGCCCGCAAGCCATTTACGCGCCAGGTTAAAAATACCCATTTCATTTAAAACAAAAACAAGAACGTAAACAGGTATTACATAAACAGCGATCTTTGCAATGCGGCCGGGCAGTTTCTTTTTTACATTCTTTACTATTTCCCCTGGTCTTTTATTGTGCTGCGCAGGAAGTTCTTTTTCTTCTTTTTTTAAATCGCTCTTTTGAATAGACGGTCTTATGTGCCCGTAAATCAGAAAAAGCACTGTTCTAAAAAATGCAGCAGCAAAGGTTATAATGAAATAGATAACTCCTGCCATTTTTGTAAGCGGCAAAACAATAAAAAATGTTGTTGGAAGGTGAAGAAAATAAGCTGGAAACTGATTGACGAAATTGGATAAAAAAAGCTGTTTGCGACATATTTTTCCTTCTTTATAAAAACCCAGAAGCATTGCATTTGCAGCAACACCTGAAAAAAAAGCTGTTGTAAAAGCAGCGCTGCACCTATCGCCAAGATTGCCAAATTTAAAGAAAGGCCTGGCAAATGCAGCAAAGTTTTTTGTCCAGCCCGAAGCTTCAATTATCTGCCCTATCACAAGTCCTGCGCCGATAAAAAGCATAAGACGAAAAAGCGGCCATAAAAGTCTTGATATAACTTTTTGACAGCTTAAACCATCAGTTATATATATTCCAGAAATCAGTATTACAGCAGAAATCGTCAAAGAGACAGTTAGAGACCAAAATTCTGGTTTAGCTTTTTGTTGAGTCATTTTTTTTCTGTTTTGCAATAATAAGTGTCCAGTAATTCGGCTGTCTTTTACTAAACTCTTTGATATCCCTTACGATTTCTTCTTCAGAAAGCCCGCAGTTTAATACTCCCACACTGTAATTATATAGCCCGGATTCATTAAGTGCAGCATCTATGTCCTTAATATTTCGGTATGCTTTGAGAAAAACAACAGATTCCGGCTTGACTGAAAGCTCCCGCAGATGGTCTCCACCCCTGGCTCCGGAAACAATTAGAAGTGATTCTTCGCCCTCCACCAGCGGAATATTCAGGCAGGAAGCCGCTGCCTGGTATGAAGTTATCCCTGGTATGGTTTTTACATTCAAAAATAATACTGACTTTCTGATATGTTTTAATATATAACCATAAGTGGAATAGGTCATGCAATCGCCTAAACTTAGAAAAGCAACGTCTTTCCCGAGTTTAAGCTCTTTTATAATTATCCCGGCATTATCTTTCCATGCCCTTTCAGTCTCTTTTTTATTTCTGGTCATGGGGAAAAAGAGCATTTTTACTAAAGTTGTTTCAGGAATATGGGGTCTGGCAATGCTCACCGCCAGGCTGTAACTGTTTTTTGTAGAAGCTGCCGCAAAAACCACATCCACCTTATTTAATACTTTAGAAGCCTTTAGCGTGATCAGATCAGGATCACCCGGTCCAACCCCTATGCCGTATAAGGTTCCTGCTTTTATTTTATTCATTTATAATCCTCGTGATCCATTTATATAGGCTTTAAGATGCCAATAACGCACCCAAAATCTTTTTATATAGGCTTTAAGATAATGATTTTGGGAAGGCCAGAGGGAGAAAGGCATACTCGTCGTACGTCAACGACTGATAACGCACCCAAAATCTTTTTATATAGGCTTTAAGATAATGATTTTGGGAAGGCCAGAGGGAGAAAGGCGTACTCGTCGTACGTCAACGACTGATAACGCACCCAAAATCTTTTTATATAGGCTTTAAGATAATGATTTTGGGAAGGCCAGAGGGAGGAAGGCGTACTCGTCGTACGTCAACGACTGATAACGCACCCAAAATCTTTATCTTAAAGCCTATACCAGTTTTGCCAGGGCATTTACCACACTTGCAGCAATGTTTGAACCGCCCTTCCTTCCAATATTAGAAATATAGGGTTGGTCCATTGCGATGAGATTGGCCTTCGACTCTGCAGCGTTTACAAACCCCACTGGAAGTCCTATGATCAGAGCCGGTTTTGCCTTTTTTTCTTTCACGAGTTCAATAAGCCGCAAAAGGGCTGTGGGAGCATTTCCAATTACATAAATACCATTTTCCATGTCCGGTATGGCTGCATCAACTGCTGCTTTTGCCTTGGTAGTTCCGGTTTTTAATGCGATCCGACATACTTCGGGATCAGTCATAAAACATTTGACTTCTGTGCCGAATCGTTCAAAATCGCTTTTTCTGATTCCCACTCTTGCCATGTTGGTATCCGTAATAATATTTTCTCCGTTTTTTATAGCTTCCAGCCCCCTAACTATGGCATGTTTGTGGAAGCGAACAGATTTCACATATTCAAAATCGGCAGATGTATGTATCATCCTTCGTACAATAGACCACTGGTCAAAAGAAAAGTGATGTGGAGGAGCTTCCTTATCTATTATTTTAAAACTTAATTCTTCAATTTCTTCTGGTTTCATTATTTTAACATCTTTCTCATTTATGGAAAGGAAGGGGCGTCTTCACTGAAAACATCAGGATAAAGGATTTTGCCGATTTCATATATTCCTTTAAGAAGCCTTAAAGTCGGTCGCGATACAATCATCTCATCGATAATATATATTTTATTTTCTTTTATTGCCTTTATTACTTTAAAGCCCGGCTCTTTTTTAATAAGAGATATTGTGGGGCGGTTCATAGCGCCTGATTGCGCAAGATAAACATCTATTTCACAAGCTTTAGACAATATGCGCTCCTTTCCGTAGGCAGCTATATTTGTGCCTCTTACCGATTTTGCATCATTGGCGATGTTTATTCCCCCTGCTGTTTCAAGCGCAAAGATCGCCATTGAATTGGGTGAAAAAGTTTTCATTTTGCTGTGTATAGCCTCAAAATAGACTCTTTTTTTTCTGCCCACAGTTTTTGTTACCGATTTAAAAACAGACACGCTTTCCTTAAAACCCCTGATCATCTCTGATGCTTCTTCCTGTTTTCCTGTAAGGATTCCAAGCGCCATCCAGTAATTGAACATATCATCAACCGTGCCGGGCTGCAAAGATGCGACCGTGATGCCGCTTTTTTCAAGTCTTACTATAAGGTCAGGATATCCGCGATCAATCATTGGTCTTATCAAAACCAGATCCGGACCGGCTGCTAAAAATTTTTCCGGATCATCATGATATGAGAAAACAGCCTTTTTCATAGCTTCAGGAGGAAAAACTTCATGCCTGGAAACACCGATTATTTCTTTATTCAGCCCCAATGCAAAGAGATTTTCAGTATGTGCGCCGTAAAGAGAAATAATGCGCAAAAACTTCTTTTCAACCGGAATCCTCCTGCCGTTTTGATCAACTACAACCCTTTCACCCGCAACGCCAAAAGATTCTGTATAATCCTGAGCATAAACTCCGGCAGGCAAATAAAATAAAATAATAGTCAGTACTTTTATATATCTGGAATAAGAAACATTCACGGCTTATTTTTTAAAAACAACCTGCATGGAATCGGAATAGGGTTCAAAATATACTTTTGCATCTACATTAAAAACAAATTGAAGCGTATCCTTGTTTAAAATCTCATCAGTATCTCCATGGGCAACAATACTCCCCTGTTTTATAAATAACAGATAGTCGCAGTAGATTGCCGCAAGATTAATGTCCTGCAGCACCGCAATCACAGTTCTTTTCTCTTCATTAACCCTTTGTGATGCAATGTTAAGAAGGTTTAAAGAATAACTAACATCCAGATTTGAGGTCGCCTCATCTAAAATCAGAACCGGCGTATCCTGAGCAAGCGCCCTGGCAAAAACTACCCGCTGTCTCTCTCCTGAGCTAAGTTCTGTAATAAATCGATCATTAAATTTATAAATTTCGGTCTTTTTCATAATGTCATATACAATCTTGTAATCTTCCGGTGACGGAACAGAAAACCTTGGAATGTATGGATATCGTCCCATCATGACAATTTCTTCAACTGTAAACGGAAAATTTATATAAAAATTCTGAGGTACCAGAGCTATTTCCATTGATAATTTTTTTTTTGAATATAAAGAAAGATCTTCCCCTTTATAAGTGATGCTGCCGGATACAGGTTTCTTGTGTTTTGTAATAAGATCGACAAAGGTAGTCTTTCCACAACCATTTGGGCCTATTATCCCATAAAATTTCCCGGTTTCGATGTCGATAGTAAGGTCGTCTATTACCATCCTTTCTTTATAAAAAAATGACAGTTTTTTAATTTCAATTGCCATATTCAACTATCTGTCCCTGCCACTTGCCTTTTTCGAAAAATATAGCAGAAAAAAGGCCCGCCTATCAATGCTGTAAGCACACCTATTGGAATTTCACCGGGAAGGATGGCCCTGGTTACAGTATCAGCACACAATAATAGTATGGCTCCGGCCAGCATTGAAACCGGAATCAGTTTTCGATTATCCGGCCCGGTTAAAAACCTCACCATATGAGGAACCAGCAGTCCTACAAATCCTATAATTCCCGATACGGAAACACAGATTGCAGTTATCAGTGATGCAGTAACAAGAAGAATAAGGGTCAACTTTCCGGTGTCCACGCCAAGGGAAGAAGCTGTTCTGTTGCCGAGAGACATTAAATTAAGATCTCTTGCATAAAAAATAATGACTAAAAACCCGAGGCATAAAAATAAAGATGTCATAAAAACATCCGCCCATGTCCTTGAAGCGAAACTTCCCATAAGCCAGAAGATAATTATTGAAACCTGCTCGTCAGCCACATACTTTAAAAAACTTATTCCGGCTGACAAAATAGCGGCAACTATTATACCGGAAAGAATCAGGTTATTGGATGATAAACCTCCACCGGCAGATGAAAGATAGATAACGAAAAACAAGGTTCCGGCCGCGCCTGTGAAAGCAAAAACAGGCACTGAACAGGCGCCCAGGCCAATTTGATCAAAAAATACGATATTAAAAAAAAATGCCAGAGAAGCTCCAAAGGCGGCGCCTGCAGATACTCCGAGTGTGTATGGATCAGCCAGAGGATTAAGCAGGATGCCTTGAAAAACAGCGCCCGATACTGCAAGTCCTCCTCCATGCGCGGCAAACGCACATCTATCACAACTACAGGGAAAATTTTATCCATTCCTTCAAGAAGACTTGTCTGTCCGAATATTTTAGCAAAAATAATTTTTGCCACGTCAATAAAAGAAAGATGGATGTATCCCATACATGCGGAAATCACAATTAACCCGCACAAAGCCATAATCAACAGCAATATCTGGATTCCGATTGCCTTTTGAAGCCTGTTTTTGAAGCCGTGTGATTTTCCCTGTGCTTTTATTGTCATCTTGTATGAAAGCCGTTAAAGAAAGCCGGCAGTTGGTAAAAAAACTGCCGGCTGCCTCTTTAATGTCATTCTTTTTTCAAATTAAAAATGCGCTAATACTGTCTTTAAATGTGCGACCCAGATATCAACAATGTCATTATATTCAGCCGTTCCTTTAAGCACAGGCACGCACTTTATCCCATCCTTTGTAAGTATGCTCTTCCATGAATCATCTTCATCTCCCGCCATGTCATTTCGGGCATGATCACCTGCCACCGACATAAAGGGCATAAGATAGGCTTTTTTGATTTTTTTCTTAAGAAGTAAACCTTTAATATCATCTATGGTTGGCGCACCTTCAACAGTACCCACAAAGATATTCGGGTCTTTTTGTTGAAAATGATACATCATGGCAGCGTAAAATGCATTTCCAGGATGGTGAGTACCATGACCCATTAGCACAACCGCATCTTCTTTTTTCCTGTCTTTTGGTATATTCTTGATAATTACTTCCGTTACTTTTACAAGATCATCTTCTTTTCCAAGAAGGGGGTAGCCAACAAGAATACGCTCAAAGCCTCCTGACATCTGCCCAAATGCATAGGCATTCTGTACAAGTTCGTGGTATTCTTCACCGGCTATGGTGTGCAAAGACTGTACTGCCACATGGGTAAATCCTTCATCCATCATCTTTGCCAAAGCCATCTCCGTGGAATCTAATTGCTTGCCTTCTTTTGCCAATTTATGGCGTATGATATGTGAAGTATATGCCCATCTCACCGGCACGCCCGGGAAAGCATTTTTTACCCTTTTGTCAATGTTTTTAAAAGAAACCTGTGCTTCAGGCATGCTGGAACCAAAGGCAACCAGCAAGATTCCTTTTTTAATGGGTTGTTTGTGCCCGTGGCCTTCGGCTGCAGCAACAGCGGATAAAGTCATGGTTAAAATAAGAGAAAAGACTAAAATAGTAATTTTCCTTTTCATAATTAGATTCTCCTTGGTTTTAATGGTTATTTTTTACCGAGCCCTTATCACTCACACAATTGGATCTCACGTCCCGTAAGCCCGAGCCCGAGGCAAAAAAAATCCCCGAATCGAAATTAATCAATCCGGGGATATCCCTTTTTTTATCCTCAAAATCCAATGGTGCGTTTTTTAAAGTCCACGAAATTCACACCATATGTTACAGACAGGTCTTCTGGCTCTCGGATCCTCCTACTTGCCGCGCCTTCCCTCCTGGCTTTTGCCGGGCAGTGGCATCAATTGCAGCGTTCGTCCCCGATTACAGCGGCGGGCCCGCTCCCGATTTGCACGGGATTCCCTATTAAGCCCCATGGGGCATCGTATAACTTTATTACAATATGTAAAAAGCCTCATCAATGTCAAGAAAAATTTGAATTTTCCCCATAGAAGAATACAGTCATAGACGATAGGCTGTCTATTTTATCAGTCGCAGCGCTTCTCTAAATTCAGGGGTCCCGGCTCTTGCAAGCAATTCGTAGATAAGCATCTCGGTTGATGTTATTGTAATACCATTATGCCGCATTCTGTTTAAGGCAATCTCCCAATCATAAGTAAAACGAGATGATGTTGCATCACTTACTACATGGACCGTGTAGTCGGATGTTGCGTACAAAGCTGTTTGCGCCACACAAATGTGTGCCTCAAGACCAGTAATAATAAGGGTATTTCTATTGAGCCGGCGTATATGTTCACCAAATTCTTCGGCTCCGAAACAACTAAATGTTGTCTTTGAGATCGGCTGGACGTCCGGTATTTTCCCTTGTATTTCCGCCACGGTTTCCCCGAGCTTTTGCTGCTCAGTGAGGACAACAGGAAGGCCAATGATTTTAGAAAAATTGATAAGCTTAACTATATTTTCGATGACTCGGCCGGCTTCTGCGATAACAGGCACCAGTTTTTGCTGGACATCAATTATAACTAATGCACAATCTTTGCTGCTCACCAATGGTGCAGCGGATGGATTCATTTTTTAACCTCCTCAAGACACTCCCGCAATTCTGACAAGTTGCCCCAAAGTCTTTACACCGTTTTCATTCAATATATTGATAAAACGTTGAAAAAGCAATGCCGTAGACAGGGCGTCGCCAAAGGCGGTGTGACGATCATTGGCGGTAATGCCGAAGTGTACGGCTATGGCGTCAAAGCGTGTATCATGACAGCTTTCAGGCGCTATGAGTTCTACATCCTCCATGCGCCTGATCCAGGCAGCGACCAGGGCGGTATCGATGACACGGTTCTGAACAGGAAATCCAAAACAACTTTGCATGGCATAATTTAGAAATTTCATATCAAAAGAGGCGTGATGGGCTATTATTACATCGCACTCTATATAAGCCAAAAACTTCAAAAGAATATCCGAAATGTGCGGCCTGGCACTTGCAATGTCCGGCGTAATACCGTGAATAAAGATGGAAGAGGTCGGGATAGAGCCTTTGGGATTGATTAACTCGTAGAAGGCATCTCCCAGATGAATCCTGCCCCCTGTCATCCTGACTGCTCCGAGGGAAAGAAGTCGGTCACCTTCTTCGAGGTGGAGACCGGTTGTTTCTGTATCAAAAATGACAAAGGAATTATTTGAAATAAGTGTCTCCGGCTGATATGCCTCTTTGACCTCCAATTGTTTGCGAAGGGCTTCGGGCATGTCGTCCCTGCCTGTGTGCCGGGCATACACCTTTCGCAGATTGATAGTCTTGAGGAAGTTTAAC
>JAFDFV010000245.1 GCA_019309665.1 Deltaproteobacteria bacterium
GATTTTGATAATGGTATCCGCCTCAACTTAAAACAAACTGATTTTGAAGCAGATGAAGTACTTGTTAATCTTTCTTTTGGTTCCGGCAGATCTGCTGAACCAGCTAATATGGCGGGGCTTGCCGAACTGAGTAAAGAAGTGATTAATGAAAGCGGCCTGGGTTCCCTTAAAAAAGATGAACTAAAAAGAGCAATGGCCGGTAAAAATACAAATGTTATTTTCGGCTTTGATGAAGATTGCTTTTTCTTCAAAGGCGTAACAGTGTCAGAAGAAGTCCCCCTGCTCTTTCAGCTCATATATGCTCATATTGTTGACCAGGCTTACAGGCAGGAAGCGTATTCTCTATCCATGGAACGATTCACACAACAATACCGCAAACTTTCCAGCTCAATCGACGGTGCAATGCTTCTTTCAGGCAAGCGTTTTCTGGCAGGAGAAGACAGCCGTTTCGGTCTTCCTCCTTATGAGTTGTTCAAAAATTTGGCCATTGAACAAGTCAGATCATGGATCCATACTCCATTAAAACAAGATAAACTTGAGATTTCAGTAGTGGGCGATTTTGATATGGATTCTCTAATCAAGATCCGATCTTCAAAAAAAGAAAATATCAAGTGCGCCGGAATTCCCCGCTGCTCAATTATTTGAGATAATCGTACCCACAAAAATTCAAAAAGGCCTGGTATTAGTTGCATATCCAACAGAAGATATCTGGGATATCAGTAGAACCCGCCGCCTTTCAGTGCTGGCAAATATTTTTTCAAACAGACTTCGCGAGACGATACGCGAAAAGCTCGGGGCAGCTTACTCCTCCATAGCCTATAATCAGCCAGGCAGAGCCTATCCAGGCTATGGAGTTTTTCAGGCATTCGCCCATGTTGATCCTGATGATTCAGATTTGATTATAAAAGAAATAAAGCAAATTGCTTCAGATCTGGTTGAAAAAGAAATTACAGAAGATGAACTCCGGCGAGCCCTTGATCCGACAATAACCGGTATAAAAGATTTGCTGCGAAAAAATAATTACTGGCTTGATACCGTTCTTTCAGGCTCTCTAAAGCATCCCCAAAAGCTTGACTGGAGCCGAACAATAATGAAAGATTATTCCTCAATTACAACAGATGATCTGTCAGCCATTGCCAAAAAATATCTGGATAATGAAAAGGCAGCAACAATTGTTATCAAGCCGGAAAAAAATATTAAAAAATATAATAAAGCTAAGGGATAACCCATGGCCCGACGAACTTTTTTTCGCTGGATTATCGCGATCTTGCTTATTGCGGCAATTGGTATTTTTATATGGTTTTATACCAGACCCAAGCCTGTCAAAGTTGTGGTTAAACCGGTAGAGCGCGGTTTAGTAGAAAAGGTGGTAGCCAATACTCGCGCTGGAACAGTAAAAGCCTTCCGTCGAGCTAATCTTTCCCCTAGCTTAGGCGGCCAGATTGCCGTTTTAGATATAAAAGAAGGAGATAAGGTAAAAGCGGGCCAGCTCTTGATAGATCTGTGGAATAAAGATTTGGTAGCCGAAGTGGCTCTTAGTAAAAGTGAAGCTAAAGCAGCAAAAGCACAAGCCAAAGCCACCTGTTTACAGGCTGAGATAGCCCGGCGTGAGGCTGATCGGCTGGTAAAATTACTAAAAACAGGTGCTGTATCTGAGGAAAAAACTGACAGAGCAGTAACTGATGCTAATGTCCGCAAAGCCGAATGTGAGGCATCGCTTGCATCTGCCAAAATGAGCCAGTCCAGGGTTGGAGTTGTCAAGGCTAATCTCGAACGTACGCGCCTTATAGCGCCCTTTGATGGAGTAATTGCCGAGATTACCGGGGAGCTGAATGAGTATGTTACTCCTTCACCGCCCGGTATTGCTACTCCCCCTGCCGTAGTTTTAATAGACAATAGCTGTTTTTATGTGGTGGCGCCTATAGATGAAGTTGATGCTCCGGAAATAGCCCTGGGAATGCCTGTAAGGGTAAGGATGGATGCTTTTGGCGACCGGAGCTTTGAAGGTAAAGTGCGTCGCATTGCTGCCTATGTGCTGGATCTGGAAAAACAGGCCAGAACTGTTGATGTTGAGGTTAGATTCATAAATCAGAAGGATATTAAACACCTGCTTGCCGGTTATAGCGCCGATATTGAGGTAATTCTGGATGTCCATAAAGATACATTGCGCATACCGACTTATGCTGTATTGGACAACAAAAGGGTTTTTGTTTATCATCCCGACTCCAAAAAGATAGAAGAAAGAATGATAAAGGCCGGAATTTCAAATTGGGACTATACCGAAGTAATAACGGGTCTTAAAGCCGGAGAGTTGGTGATTACTACTTTGGATCGCGAGGGGATAAAAGACGGAGCAAAAGCGATTATAAATAATGGAGAGAAATGATTCGTCTGGATTCTATTGAACGTGTGTTTCAGGTGGGCAATGAGAATGTCCATGCCCTCAATAACGTGAGCCTGAAGATAAGTCAGGGCGAATATATATCTATCATGGGGCCTTCAGGCTCTGGCAAATCAACTTTGCTGAATATTATAGGTCTGCTGGACAGGCCGAATAAAGGCTTTTATATACTCGATGATGTTAATACAACTGATCTAAGTGATGAACAGCAGGCTTTGGTACGACGTCACAAAATTGGTTTTGTGTTCCAGTTCTTCCATCTTGTACCTCGCTTAACAGCCTCCGAAAACATTGAGTTGCCTCTGATTCTCGCCGGGATGAAACCGGAAAAACGTAAAGGTCGCGTTAAGGCAGCTCTTGAGGACTTCAGGTTGGCAGACCGTGCCAAACACAGACCAGACCAGCTCTCTGGCGGGCAACGCCAGCGCGTAGCTATAGCGCGCGCCACAATCATGGAACCTCAGGTTGTTCTTGCAGACGAACCCACCGGAAATCTGGACCGGGCATCAGGTAAAGAGGTAATTGAAATTTTAGAAAAACTTAACAAAAAGGGTATTATACTTATTTTGGTTACCCATGATCCTGATATAGGAAACAGAGCTGTCAGAAAAATAAGTATGGTAGATGGCAAGATTTTAGATGATACCCTTTAATCCTGCACAAAAATAATATTTAAAAGCCCTAATGTATTACGAAAACTATGAAGGCAGAGGATATACTAAATTTTAGCATTCGTGCCTCAACCGGCTATAAATTTCGAACTTTCCTGATACTGATAGCCATGGCTATAGGTGTAGCCTCTGTTGTAGTATTAACCTCCCTTGGTGAAGGCGCGAGACAGTATGTAATCGGCCAGTTCTCCTCATTAGGCACAAATCTTCTAATAATATTGCCGGGTCGTTCAGAAACAACAGGCGGCCCCCCTCCGATGTTAGGAGAGACGCCGCGTGATCTGACTTTGGATGATGCTATTGCGTTGAATCGAAGCTCCGCAATCCGTCTTATATCCCCAATTACCGTGGGCTCTGCTCCGGTTTCATGGAAACAGCTTGAAAGAGAGGTAATAATAGTTGGCTCAACCTCTGAGCTCTATGAAGTCCGGCATTTGTCTATGAGCCTTGGCAGATTTCTGCCATCCGGTGACCATAGACGCGGACAAGCTTTATGTGTGTTAGGCAATAAAGTAAAAAAAGAATTATTTGCAAATCAGTCTCCGCTTGGTGAATGGGTACGAATTGGTGACCGTCGCTTCAGGGTAACCGGAGTTCTGGCAAAAAAAGGCCAGTCGCTTGGGTTCGATATGAGCGATGTCGTTATTATACCGGTTGCATCAGCTCAATCTCTGTTTAACACCGCATCACTTTTCAGGGTTCTTGTTCAGGCAAGCAGTCGCGAGGCTATTCCAAGAGCCAGGGAAGCAATTTTAAAAACCATTCGTGAAAGACACGATGGAGAAGACGATATAACCATAATTACCCAGGATGCTATACTATCAACCTTTGACCGGATCTTAAACGCTCTTACCCTTACCGTGGCAGGAATTGCAGCAATCAGCCTGGCAGTGGCGGGCATACTAATTATGAACGTGATGCTGATCGCTGTTTCCCAGCGCACAACAGAAATCGGACTGATAAAAGCGCTTGGCGCAACAAGACGTCAGATCATGCATCTGTTTCTGGCTGAAGCTATAATACTCTCGATAACCGGTGCTTTTTTAGGACTAATTGTTGCCTTTACCGGCGTCTTGTTATTTGCAAAAATATTGCCAAATTTTCCCATAGTGATACCTTTCTGGGCACCGGCAACTGCTGT
>JAFDFV010000246.1 GCA_019309665.1 Deltaproteobacteria bacterium
TTAGGTGGGAGTGTTTAATGCGAGGTCTTTTTTCTCCAATCTTTGATCGATTTGATGATTTGGCTACGATTTTCTCCTGTACATTGCTTCTCCATAGTTTTAATCAATCTATCTGCTGAGTGTACATGAATTTTAGCATTATGTTTTTTTTCTACGTCATTCCTATCTAAATGGTAGTCCGCGTGATTCCTTTGAGTGCGAAGATCATCGATTTTAGTAGCTACCTCTATGAGTTTACTATCACCACTATTATTAAAATGATAATAAACTTGCTTGTGCGCCTCAGAATTCTTAGGGATCGGGAAGCCCATTTCCTTAAGCAAATTAATACCAAGATTATAAACAGCATAATATGAGCGGCTTATTGCAGTCCGGTATTCAGATGGGAATGCACCATTTTTTTCAACGAGCCCCGATGCGAGATATTGAAATTCTTTTGGGTTCATAATTTAATAAATATTATATGAGAGTCTAATATTTTCGCGGACAGACGATGGGACCGAAGAAACCCACTTTTTTACGTATACGTCATAACTATCTAATATCTCTTCTATCTCACCATCAACCGTAATATCGATCAAAAGCCATTCCTCATCCGTTTCTGGATCTTGTTCTTGCAGCAAGCGTAATTTCCGAATCAAAGGAAAGCTCTGATAGATAATATCAAAAGCTGTCTGTAAATATTGTCTCAAGCCTTTTTTAATTGAAAGATCTGCAATGTTTTGATTAAGCTGGGCTTCCAGTTGCTTCTTTGGAGTTTGTTTTGAAGTTGCGAGCTGTGAATCATATCCTGTAAAATCGAATGGAACGCGCCTTTGACTGCCCAAGAATATTTTTAATAGTTGTCTTTCCAGTCTAACAGGAAGCCTGTAAAGCTTTAAAATCTCTGTATCTATTTCAATCAATTTTGCCTTAACTTGTTTTTCATTATTATCTTCAATAAGTGCTAAATATTCATTTACGAGTGCAGATATTAAGGTATTAGCATCTGCTACATCAGCAGGAATTGGGATAAAACTATAAACTCTTTTTGGGATGTCCCGTTTATTACTGTGGGCATAAGCATAAGCTTGGGCAACTGGTGAATTCATCAATGCGGCCAGCAATTCAACATCTACACCCTTTATCTTCGGCCATACTGCAAAAAACCTCCTTCTTACAAGAAACCCCTTTTTATCTATCACTGCTGCATATCGCCATGGCCCTCGTGAGAGTATTGATTTTGGGATAATAACTTTAGGTTTATCCCAGTCGAAATTCCATGCACCACGCACCATTTTTCTTCTATGCTCTTCCTTAGTTGACATGAACACTGTGTCACTTGTGTTAAACTGCATAAAGCCTTTGGTGACTTTAAATATGCCGGGCACACTGCCAAGGAATGGTGTGTTTCGAATAATTTCATCGGGATTCTTTTCTATCAGTCCTGGTTCATACTCCACTCCGGTTTTAATCTCGGCTATATCGCTTAATTTTGGATTTTCATCTAAATATTCCCACATTTCCCGAAAGGGCGGAACAAAATACCGGCCATGCATCTTATCTTTAAAAAAAGAAGCCGGGACAGTATCTTTAAAAGTTGGAGAAAAACACATTTTAAAATTTTCCCGATCAGCATCACGGACATGGCGGCAGATTACCTTAGACATTTTGGATGGTTTGTTTTTTCTTGCAATGAAAATTGCTGTTTCCGCATCTGAATATTGAAAAATTCGGTCTGGCAATGTGGTTATATTTAGGATCTCAAAAGAATCATGAAATATTTGTCTTTCAGATTTATAATCAGTTCCGTCAAGGAAGGATTGAGGAAGCACAAGCCCAAATAAAGCCCCATCTGGAAGCTTAGGTAAGATCCGTTTTAAAAGTTCTTTTGGTTTTGGAGTTTCCGGCGTAACTCCCTCAATTTTTTCAAAAGGAGGGTTGCCAATTACGATATTTGCTTTCGATGCAGCTATTGTGGAAGTGTCGCCACCGAATATGTCTTTTATTTCTAGTTTCCATCCATCGGGTTGAGGAAAATCTGCCAGTGTTAAACAAAACTGGGCGACTTCAACAGCAAAAGGCTCTATGTCAATACCGTGTAGTTTATCTGTAAAGAAGTTATGCCGCCGCCTGCCGCCCCAATTTGATGGGAGTAAATTCTGCATCCTTCGCATGGCGGCTATCAGGAAAATACCATGTCCACACATCGGATCGAGAGTATGCCATTTTGACATCGGCAGTTCTTCTATAGGCATTTGTGAAAGAACATAGTCGGCAATGTATGAAGGGGTGCTGTGGATGCCTAACTCTTTACGGCTTTTCTTGGAAACAAATGTATTCTCATAAACATAGGTAAGTGTATCAACAGATAAATTCCGCAGTGAGAAAGAACCCTTAATTTTTTGTGCAATATCTTCAAGTATTTCTTTGGGCAGTGCTTTAACATTAAGCATCGATAAACTGCCATAATACTGCAAGACAGCTTCCAAAGAAACCAATGGCTCTGACAAATCAACATTAGGGCTGGTTATAATGTCCCTATCTTGTAACAGCTTTGCTGTTAATAGGCGAAAAACAATACTAAATATGCTTGAAGGATCAAATGGAATTTCAAGTCGCTTAAATTCTTTTTCAGCATCATATAGTATACGACTTATTAAAGAATCTATTTTGGACGATGCCTGGTGCTCCAAAGCCGGTAACAACCCAATGTCAATAAAGTCTATCTGTTGTGGTTTGGGCTTTTGGAACCCTGACTTAAGCCTAATCATGTTATCAGGATTCCATTCAACTTTATTGCTTTTAATGATTTCGGGTATTCTCTCGGTTTTTAACTCTTCCTGAAAAACAGACTCCTTTTCTCTATTAATCCACCACTCTGACGTCCCATTTCTAACAATAAATACCTGCGGTGCGCCAAGGGCGCGCAACTCATTAACAACAGAAACTGAAGGTAAAGAATCATTAAGAAATTCAATACCAAAACACGAGGAGCGGTAGTCCATAGGCTCTCGCCCAAAAACAGCAATGTCTATAGTTCTGAGCATAGTTTCGGAAGAGATAAAGTCTGTATAAGAGTAGTTTCTTTTTATGAGATTAAGTTTGTAGCCTATAGAATGAAATGCATCTTCTATAGGTTTTATAATTGCTTCACTATGTGGGCTTATTGGCATCGCAACCATCTAAAGGTAGTTACTTGGAATCCTTATTTCTATTCTCTTTGCTTCCATAAATACCTTGCTTTTCAAGATACTTGGCAACAATCATTTCAATTTAGGTGGAGCGAAATCCCTGTTTTGCAAGTTTTTCGAGGGTTTTTTGATTTCTGGAGTTGTTTTAAATGTGATGTAGATTGTTTCATTTTTTTGCGAGATATTTTAAAATTAATAATATACTTTCTTTTACCTGAGTATGTCAAAGTATTTTTTGGATACAAAGAGAATGGGCCAGAAAGCCGGATAGAGGGACATCCTTGAGCCATCCTGGATAGAACATAAGAACGCATTAAACTTATAAACTTAGGAAAACTATCGGGGCATCCTAAAAATATAAATTTCTAAAATATGATGGTTTCGTAAAAAGTCCGGCGAGTTATGGAAAACCTACTCTTCCATGGAGGACGATTTACTTGTCTACAAAGCGGTCAATCTGAGCTTTTTGTCCAATGAAGATGTTCCGGAAAAAGTGGCCGAGGCCATCCTTTTGGACAGGCATGTATTAGAACAAGAACTCTCTTTAGATTTATAGTTGTAATTCCTGAGCGAAAATAAGGTGACTTGGGAATGTTTGA
>JAFDFV010000247.1 GCA_019309665.1 Deltaproteobacteria bacterium
TTAACGCTATCAATAAAGAGTTCACTGCTCGATGTCCTGCTGCCGTGATGAGGAGCTATAAGGACATTGCTTTTTAAATCATCTCCTGAAATTGCAACAAGCTCTTTTTCTGCTTTGGTCATAATATCGCCCGGAAAAAGAAAAGATTTTGATCCAAATTCAACTTTTATCACCAAAGAGTTGTTATTTAAATTCGACCACGTTCTCTTATTATTATCCATATAATCACCAGCCGGATAAAGAAGCTTTAACTGAGCACCATTGATAGTGTGTGTTCTTGATATCTCTTTGAATTCAGGCAGATGAATTGCCTTTTTTTTAATAATTTCCATGAATTTTCGATATCCAATAGTATCTGCTGTATCACAGTTAGCCCACACACTTTTCACATTGAAATTTTCAGCAATATACAAAAGTCCGTTCAAGTGATCGCTGTTTGGATGGGAAAGAATAAGAGTGTCAATTGTTTTAATTTTTTTACGCCATAATAACGGGGCAATTACACTTTTGCCAACATCAAAGACCGAGTTGTCAGAAAATCCACCGCCATCTATAAGCAGATTAAAACCTTCCGGCATTTCCACAAGTGCTGAGCTGCCCTGCCCAACATCAATGATTGTAATCCTCAGATCATCATGCCAAAACCTGTTATAAAACCAGTAGCAACTATCGGCGGCACACGCAATAATTACTACTATTACAACAGCTAATACTTTTTCCCTTCTGGAATTATTTAATTTTCCTTTCAGCTTTACTTTATTATCTATCTGATGTGTTCCTCCAGGAAATTTATCTTTTTCACCGGCATTTTCATGGTGAATACCAAACAAGTTCAATACTGCCCAGCCCAGCACATAATAGCAACAAATCTCAAAATAAGTCGGGGTTACTGTCTTTATTGAGGCAAAAGATAAATTAGAAAACCATACCACAATATCAAGAGCTTTAGCCAGCAATTCAGAGTTTGCATTTATGCACCATGCAGCCCCGTAAACGCTTACCGGATATAGCAGTACCGAAAACAATCCCAGGGGAACTACAATAAAACCTATAATAGGCACAACAAACAAGTTTGCCAGGAGACCGACAAAAGAAACCTGGTTGAAGTAAAACATTAAAAGCGGAAGTGTTCCCAGGATTGCGAAAAGCGAAGTCAATAAAAAGAGATACACTTTTTTCCAGAGTTGAAAGAGTACTTGTTTTCTATTCTTGCTTTTTATGCGTATTCTGGAAAGGCCATATATTATTGCAAGAACAGCCATAAATGAAAGCTGAAAAGAAATCGAAAAAAGAGAGGGAGGATGAACAACAAGAATTATCATTGCAGCTATTGCCAGTGTATTTATTGGGTCATGTTCTCTTTCAAAAAGAAATGTCAGCAAAAAAATAGTAACCATAATTACTGCTCTTTGTGTAGAAGGAGACAACCCTGAAAGTAAGCCATAGATAAATACAGGAAAAAGAGATAAAATAGCTGCAACCTTTACGGTTAATCCATTCCAGAGAAAATATTTAAAATATGAAAGTATCCATTTGAAAAAGAAAAATGCGACTGTTGCTACAATTCCTATATGAAGTCCTGAAATTGCAAGGATATGACCTGCACCGGCCCGATTAAATGCCTCCCTTAAGTTTTTTGAAATACTATTTCTGTCTCCAATTATAAGGGCTTTTAATACACCCCTTTTATCGCCCTCCCCTGTATTGTCGATAAGATCGGAGATCCTGCTGCGGGCATCTGCTATTGTCTTTTTTATACCTTTTCCTGAATTTCTTTTTATAACAATCAGATCTTTTCCACTCACATAAGAGGTTCCCCAAATCTCCTTGAATGCCATGTATTTTTTATAGTCAAACCCTCCAGGATTTTTGAAATTTCTGATAGATCTGAGCTTGCCTGTAAAGGAAACTTTGTCGCCAATTGAAAGATTTGGGAAATTTCCTCTAACTGTTACACGGATTTTCCCAGTAACTGGAAAATTATTATCCTTATCTTCTCCAAGAGTTTTGGTCTGTAAAATTAATTTCAGTCTATCTTTGTATATTATAGGACTTTCGTCGATTAAACCGACAATTATCCATTTTCGTAAATCTAAAAAATTAGTGATATGATTTGAGGGGAATTTAGGAGCCACCCACGGCTGCAAGGAAAGATACCCGAAAGCAAAAAATAAAATAACAGGTAAAATTAATGCGGTTTTTCTCTGAAGAATGAAATATAGTATTAAGCCAGTACATACAAAAATGACAAAATACGCATAAACTTTATGTCCTGGCAGCCATGAACCACAGACTATGCCCAGCATCAAAGATACCAGGATTGGGATAACAGGGCGAGAATAAATCTTGCCGGTCATTTTTATTATTCTTTTACACGCTTTATGGCTGCTCCCAAACCGGCAAACTTTTCCTCAAGCGCTTCATACCCACGATCCAGGTGATAGACACGATTTACCTCGGTTTTGCCCCTGGCAGCAAGACCGGCCAGTATCAGCGAAGCACTGGCTCTAAGGTCACTTGCCATAACCGGCGCACCTGAAAGCATTTTTACCCCTTTTACCATTGCAGCATTGCCGGCTATAGTAATATCAGCACCCATTCTTTTTAACTCACTTACATGGATAAAACGGTTTTCAAATACTGTTTCAAATATCAGGCTCAGACCTTTCGCAACAGACATTAGAACCATGAACTGTGCCTGCATATCACTAGGAAAACCTGGATATGGGAGTGTTTTTACATCAACACTTGCTATATTATCTATTCCCTTAACACTCATGTTTTTCCCATCAATTTTTATCCTTGCCCCAGTTAAACTCAATTTGTGAATAACGGCTTCAAGATGATCCGGCTCGGTGCCTAAAAGCTTTACATCACCTCCGGTCAAAGCTGCTGCAACCATGAATGTTCCGGTTTCTATACGGTCAGGAATTATTGAAACCGATACAGGACTTAAAGAAGAAACTCCAGTTATAGTAATTGCGGAGGTGCCGGCCCCACTTATATCAGCCCCCATCTTGTTTAAAACATCAGCAAGAGCTATTATTTCTGGTTCACGAGCTGCATTATGAATAACAGTGCTTCCTTTTGCTAAAACAGCAGCCATCATAATATTTTCAGTACCTGTTACGGTAGCTATATCCAAATAAATTTCGCTCCCTTTAAGTTTTTTGGCATAAGCTTCAACATAACCGTGCTTTAATTCAATGGATGCGCCAAGACATGCCAGCCCTTTAAGGTGCAGATTGATTGGCCGCGCGCCTATAGCACACCCTCCGGGCAATGATACCCGAGCCTTTTTGAGACGGACAACAAGAGGACCAAGAACCAATATAGAAGCGCGCATTTTCCTAACCAGATCATACGGAGCTTCATGATTTAAAACATTGCTTGCATCTATCTTAACAACATCTTCATCTGTCTCGATTTTTGCGCCAAGATGTGAAAGAAGTTGTTTTATACTTTCAATGTCCTTTAGATTTGGGACATTTGAAAAAGTACATAATCCATCAGTAAGCAGAGATGAAACCAGGATCGGAAGCGCAGCGTTCTTAGCTCCGCTGATATTAACCTCGCCTGTAAGAGGTCGTCCCCCTTCAACTATAATTTTATCCATCTTATAACCTTCGTACGTAATATTTTAGCCTTATGAACAGAAATTTGAAAACTCAAAAGTAACTTGTTAACAATTAGAGGTGGCGGGCATTTAAATTTAAAACGGCTGACTGTTTGAGCGTATTAGTGAGCATTAAGAAAAAAGAGGCAC
>JAFDFV010000248.1 GCA_019309665.1 Deltaproteobacteria bacterium
AGGACATCCGGCCCTTAGCCCGGAGGTATTGGGTAAAGAAATCTTAAAGCTCGGCATTGACCCTCTGGTACACCTGACATGCAAAGATAGAAATCGAAATCAACTGGAAAGCCGGTTGTTTGCTCATGGCAGAGAGGGAATGTACAACCTGCTTGTCATGGGAGGGGACTATCCTCGTTACGGGTTTAAGGGGTTTGCCAAACCGGTATTTGATCTGGACACGGTGCAGCTTATAAAAATGGTAGAAGAGATGACCAAAGGATTTGAGGTAGAAAAGGATGCGCCAGGAGGCGGGGTAAGGCTTCCCTCAATTCCCTTTTTCAAGGGATGTGTTATTTCTCCCTTTAAGAAACTCGAAGCAGAGTTGATGACTCAATATTTTAAGCTGCACAAAAAAATTGGCGCCGGCGCTGATTTTGTCATTACCCAGGTAGGATTTGACGCACGAAAGTGTGATGAGGTGCTCAGGTATATGCGACAAAATGACCTGAATGTTCCGATACTGGGAAATGTGTATATACCGAGCAAAACCGTGGCTTCAGTCATGCATCAGGGATTGGTCCCGGGCTGCGTAGTAACCGATAAACTTATGTCCATGTATAAAGAAGAAGCCAGGCTTCCGGACGGAGGAAAAAAGAATCAATTAAATAGTGCTGCCAAGCTGCTCGCTATCTTTAGAGGCCTTGGATTTGACGGTATACACATAGGAGGTTCCCGACTTACCTATGAAGACATAGAGTTTGTGCTGGAAAAGGGAGAAAAATTCTATCCCGACTGGCAGCAATGGATACGGGAGTTTTCTTTTCCGCTGGAAGGCGGTTTTTACTACTACGAATTAGATCATAAAACAGGACTGAACACGGATGTGCCGGTCAATCGACACCAAAGCATTCCCCGAAAATCGGCAGGCTATCATTTTAACAGACTGGTTCACAAAACAGTTTTTGACGAAAAGGGATGCTTATATCGTTCCACAAGGACCATTTGTCGTAAAATCTCCGGAACATCTCTTGAAAAACTATTTACGCAGCTTGAATATCTTATTAAATTTATCGGTTTTGAATGCCGGATGTGCGGAGATTGCACCCTTTCTGAAACAGCCTTTCTATGTCCACAATCACAATGCGCAAAATATCTTCTGAACGGCCCCTGCGGAGGAAGTCGCGATGGATGGTGCGAGGTCTATCCAGGTGTCAAACGCTGTGTCTATGTTCTGGCTTATGAGCGTCTTAAATCGTTTGGCGAGGAAGAAAGCCTCAAGAAAAATATTGTTCCGCCAAGGGATTGGTCATTAAACCGGAAGTCCTCATGGATTAACTATTTTATGGGGAAAGGACATTAGATACCAATCATACAGGGCCACGTCATTTAAGCTGATAACCTCTTGAATTCACAAGAATTGCTTGCTTATTCAATTTTCAATAAATTCGAAGCACGAAGCTCGAAATCCGAAACAAATACGAATGACCAAAATTCAAAATTTCAAACATGGTGGAGCGCCATAGATATTGCATAAGTGACTGACATGTTTTGGTCATTTGATATTCGAAATTAGATATTGTTTCGAGTTTCGAGTTTCGTATTTCGGATTTTGAGGTCCCCACAAACTCTAAATATTAGCACTTTAGCAGTGACTTTGACGTTTCCCTGATCAATCATATCTTACGGGTTGCAAGGATATGATGATATGATATATCAATCATGAATTTTCAAGCCAGAAAGCTCGAATCGGAGGATATAATATGATTATTGTAACAGGCGGCGCCGGTTTTATCGGAAGCGCAATTGTATGGCGACTCAATAAGCGCGGTATTGATGATATCGTTGTTGTCGATCATCTGGACGAAACGGAAAAGTGGAAGAACCTTGTTTCACTTCGCTTTTCCGATTATTTTGACAAATCCGACTTCATTGAAAAACTTGAAGCCGGATATTTCGGAAACAGTATCAGCGCTGTTTTTCATATGGGCGCCTGTTCTTCCACAACCGAGAAAAACTCTGATTATCTCGTTGAAAACAATTACCGCTATACAGCCCGTATCGCCGCATGGCAAGAAGAACACCGTTCTTGCAGGTTTATATATGCCTCCAGCGCTGCTACCTATGGAGACGGTGGGCTGGGCTATCGTGATGCAGAGGATGAATTACACCTTCTTCGCCCGCTCAATATGTACGGGTATTCAAAACACATGTTTGATCTCCTTGCTCTTCGCAAAGGATGGCTGCCGCATATCGTGGGGCTAAAATATTTCAATGTCTTCGGGCCTAATGAATACCACAAAGAGGATATGAGAAGCGTCATAAATAAAGCCTATCCACTCGTGAGAGATGAAGGGAAAATTTGTCTTTTTAAGTCATACCGTGAGGAATATAAGGATGGGGAGCAGCTTCGCGACTTCATCTACGTTAAGGATGCAGTCGATATGACCCTGTTTTTTCTCGACAACCCCCAAATAAATGGTATTTTCAATATCGGCACAGGCACTGCCCGCTCGTGGAATGAGGTGGCAGCTTCTTTGTTTCAAGCAGCCGGCATGCCTCTTAACATCGAGTACATCCCCATGCCCGATAAGCTGAAGGGAAAATACCAGTACTACACATGTGCTGATATGACAAAACTACGATCCGCCGGATGCCCACATACCTGCATGGATCTTGATGCGGCAGTAAAAGAATATGCAAGGGATTATCTTCAATCAAACAAATACCTTTCTGTTACTATGTGAGTTTCTTCTTGACAAAAACTTATTAGTTGTTTAAGAGAAATGCCAATGTGCAGTAAGAAATTGCACTCTTTTAAAATTATTTAAAACAATATCAAAAAAAGCCACGAAGGTCTATTTCCTGAAAAAGGAATCAAGAACCTTTGTGGCTTTTTTGTTTTCAATTTAGGTTAAAGTTGGGGCGAGATTATGCTTGAAATGGAACATGAATTACGAGCTATCGGCAACGGACAGGCGGAATGGATTCAGCAGGCTGTATACGTAGATTACGACAACAAAAGTCAGCGGCCTCTCGGGTTTTCGAGCAACGGTCGATACAACAAGGTGATCAAGTTGCTCGGGACGTTCAAGGGAGATCTGTCCCCTAATGATCTTACGTATCTGGTAAAGACTGTAGATGGAAACACTTACCACCTCTACCTCCATCTTTCTGATTCCGATCTACTTCTTACCCCGTCTCATATTCGATGGACCCTCGACTTTCGGATATTAAACAGGCGAGAAGCAATAGTTCTGCCGCTCTGGAAATCATTGGCCCATATGCGCATAGAAGGGGTGGCCGATTTTCACGGAGATCTTTGCCCTGAATTGGTTCTTGGTTGCAAGGCATGTCACATGGCTCTCGAACTTCTCCCGGGACTTAATACCTCTAAGGATATCATGGTTATTGCGGAAAACAACAATAGCCCTGCATTAGACGCTATACAGTTCGTATTGGGCTGTACCATGGGAAACCGGAGGCTCAGGACAATTGATAATAACCGGCATATTTATCTGTTTGTAACAGACATGGGCGGATACGGGGTGAAGCTTTCTTTAAAAGAAATCTGTTTTAACGACGAGGATCGATTCAACGAATTTGAAAGAAAAATTATCGGAGGATGTGCCACACTTAATGATGCGGCCTCCTATCAGAAACTTTTAGATGACAGGGTGACGAGATTTATGGATCTGGATGGCGAGGAAGTGTTTGCGGTTGAGAATGTTCGCAAGTGTTTTGTGTGCAACAATTTTTTAGCAGAGTCTCTG
>JAFDFV010000249.1 GCA_019309665.1 Deltaproteobacteria bacterium
ATTCTTGGGCAGCATATCGCCGCCATTGATGACTACATTTGCCCGAAAGTTTTTTGCTGCTTCGAATATCCGCTCATATTTCCACTTGCTTCCATGCAAGTCGGTTACAAATATCGCTCTCATCCCCACCATTCCAATTTTTCACCCGGCTTTTTTGCTCTGATTGAATTTCCTTTTTTGTTTATTAAACCTGCTTTTTGCCTGTTTAACAGTTTTGAGTATGAAGGCGGTCATAATCGGACAATACCATAAGTAGCCTAAACAAAAAGACCTTTACCACAAAATGAATAATCATCGTGGCAAAGGTCTCGCTTATTAGATTTTAAGCCTCACAAACCTTCCAATTTTCATCAACCCATAATCCTGTGATCTCCACATTAAGACCGCAGGACTTAACGCTTTTAATCGCGGAAATCAAACAGCTCACCCCAGCCAAACGCCACGACATTCAGGGCAATAATCTATTTCTGATCAGACATTACAAGGTTTACATCGTTACATACTGGGCACTTCATGTTTTATCTGGTTTATCCACCTTCTTCGTTAGCTTTCTCCTCGGCAGACTCAGCATCTTCTTTCTCGCCTTCGTCCTTGGCAGACTCAGTATCTTCTTTCTCTTTCTTGCCTTCATCCTCGGATTCGCCGGTGTTGCCGGTCAGTTCTCCAATTGCCTGCTGCGCTTTATCGACTGCCTGTGTCATTAATTCGCCGCCGGCTTTCTTCGCTGCTTCTTCTGCCTGTTCGCAGCCACTCAGACCTATCAGTGACAGCAGACATGTCAGTACCAGTATTGTTCTACTAAGAGTCCTCATTGCCTGTCTCCTTATTTAGAAATTGTTTTTTCTGATTGGGCATCAATGCTTGCCCAAGGGATTCATTACTGTTTATTGTATCAAATGGTGTATAAATGCATAAAGCCATATACGAATTACCCCACTTTTACATATCTGCGCTTTCTTAATTATTTTTACCCTATGTTGCAAACAATAACAACTCTAAATGCAATCATCCACGAAGAGGCATACTGTCTTCGCCTCCGTCTGCGGCGGACAAAGGGCGAAGGGAAAGTCTTATTTTTGTCTGATACTTACAAAGGCTGGACGATCGAAGGAAACCAACCAGGGCGCTACACCGAGAAATCGCACCGCAGTGGCCGGCATGCTACGAAAAAAAATATAATATCAGCAAACTGTGATATCAGATTTATATCTGACGGATATGGATAACTATTTTAAAGAAGGAGAAAAACGATTTCGAACAAATCAGCAATAAAAGTTTTTTTATGGTTTTATGACATGGTCTGGAAAATGTTTATTCCGAGGCTTAGATTCAACAAACGTCTTGCTGACGGATATGAGCAGAGGATACTTAAAAAAAAGTTACCAAAAGCGGAACTGTGGATTCAGGCTGCTTCAGTTGGTGAATCATATCTGGCCGTTGAACTAATAAAAAAGTTAAAGCCGGAATTTCCAACCAGGATTTTAGTAACTACCAACACTAAACAGGGCTTAGAAATCCTCGAACGATCAATTATAGATATTCTCAAGGAACGCAGAGGAATAAATGTATCTGTAGCTTACTTTCCTTTTGACAAACCGTCCATTATGAAAAAAGCTGCAAACCAGGTCCGCCCTAAAATAATGGTTCTTCTGGAATCTGAAATCTGGCCGGGTCTTTTCTACACATTAAAAAAATATGCTTGCACAACAATTATTATAAATGGAAGAATAACTGAAAAAAGTTTAAAGAGGTATCTTGTCTGGCCTTCATTATGGCGCGCTCTAAGGCCAGATAAAATTTTTGCCATATCTGAAGATGATGCAGATCGATTTGCCAAATTATTTGGTCCTAAAAACGTAACTGTTATGCCAAATATAAAATTTGACCGTTTAGGCTATACAGAAAGCTTTTCCCAGAAAGCAGCCCCCCTTGAAAAAATTATCGCTCCTGACACATACTTAATAATTCTTGGATCTGTCGGACACAAAGAGGAAGCAAAAGTTGAAAAGATTATCCTTGATATACGACGCAGGCAACCCAATACAGTTATTGGTTTGTTTCCAAGACATCTTCAAAGAATAAAACACTGGAGACATACCTTAAGCCGCTTGTCAATCCCCTTTATATTGCGATCAAATGCAAAAACTCTTGTTCCTTCCGGCGCAATCATCTTATGGGATACATTTGGTGAGCTTAATTTTGCATACAGGCATTCAAATGCCGCTTTTGTAGGCGGAAGTCTTGCGCCTTTAGGTGGACAAAATTTTCTGGAAGCTTTAACTGCCGGAGTTATTCCCGTTATAGGCCCCTACTGGGATAACTTTTACTGGATAGGAAACGAAATAGTAAACCAGGGCCTTGTACGTATTGCTTTGAACTGGAAGCAGGTTGCTGATATTCTGATAGAAAATACAAAGGAGCCGCCTTCACATGAAGATGTGATTAACAAAGCTCTCAAGTATCTAAAAAACCGTCAGGGTGGTACAGCCCATGCAAGCAGCATTATAACAGAAATTCTAAATAAAAAGGTAGCCGTTCACTTAGGAACGAGGACGAAATAATTTCCCCAAGTAGGCGTATAGGCGTTGACCGTCCGGAAGATATAAAGACTGTAAGCAAAATTCTTCAGGGGAAAAATTGATTATATATGTAACCTGCTTGGCAAACTTTTTATTATCTGTTATAAAAAAATTCTATTAATGAGAACAGAGCATATTTGTTTTATTTGCATCAACTATTAACAGAAGGAAAGCAATCATGGCTTTAAGTGAAGAACTTCTCAATATACTTGCATGTCCAAAGTGTAAAGGCGATATATATATTAACGATACAAATGACGGGCTTATATGTGATAATTGTAAACTTTTATACGAAATAAGAGATGATATCCCTATTATGCTCATTGATGAGGCAAAAAGTATTGATTCTTGAAATATGAGCATACCCCAAAGCCCTAAACCTGCCAAACTTGTTACAGGGCTCTTTATGAAGGAAAAGAGCCTTATTGTTCCGGTTGTAAGGGAACTTGTTGAAAAATTCGGCTCTATTGACATGGTTAGTCAGTGGCTACCCTTTAACTATACCAGCTATTACGAACCTGAAATGGGTTCTCCGCTTTTCAGACGAGTTCTTGCATTTAAATCTCTTGTTGAACAAAGTTCTCTGCCGGAAATAAAAATCATTACAAACAAAATCGAAAAAAAATATTCAAAAAACGATAAGCGTCTTGTCAACATTGATCCAGGCTATATGCTTCAAGAACGTTTTGTTCTCGCAACCGGCAAAAACTATGCACACAGAATCTACATAGGTATAGGTATCTATGCCGATCTTACCCTGATCTATCAAAAAGGATCATTTAAAAAATTATCATGGACATACCCTGACTATACTGAAAAAAACATGGTTGCTTATCTTGAAATGGTACGAAATAAATATGCTGTTGATTTAAGGGCTCGGTAAAAATGCAAAGCAAAGCTGAGTTCAATCCTGAATATCCTGTACAAAATAATATTTAGTGCCCGGACGAAAACTAGAAAATTTTAACCGCAGGAATACATTGAGTATTTTGAGGATTAAAATTTAAGCCTGACGCAGGAATTGGGGAAATTAGCAGTTTTCGTTCAGGCACTATTTAATAGGAGCAAAAAATGATGAAGAGCATGACTGCATATGCTAGTTCAGAAAGCACAAAAGAACAATTAACTGTTTCAATAGAAATTCGCTCCTATAACAGCAGACATCTTGATATT
>JAFDFV010000250.1 GCA_019309665.1 Deltaproteobacteria bacterium
AGTCCACACACCACCTATTATTTATACTAACTGGTGTATGGATTTCACATCTTTAAAAGGTGTAACTACTTAATATAACTAAGTCGATATGTCATATTATTTTGAATGACATTGGGAGGGCGCCGGGTAACCGGTGCCTTTACCCGGAACCTGACCGGAAAAGCCGCGACGTTTTTTGCTTTAACGTCATTGTGTGAAAAATGCATCATTTTCCAGTTTCCTGTTGGCTTTTCCGGCAGGTGACTTCTACGTTATATTTTACCGATATATAGAAACAATAGGAGCATCAAATGTCTCAAGAAATTTGGGCGGAAATAGCAAAGCCATTCAATGGAAAAGTTACTAATTACCTTCCTCAAGGAGGTATCATCGAAGAAAAAAATATAACTGACGCGTATCTCAATGGAGGATTCTGCCTTGCAGTAGGAATGCTTTGGCTTGAGTCGAGGAAAAAGAAAACCGCAGACTTCTTTACAAACCTGGAAAAATTTGATGACCTTTTAAGCAGTCAAATAACTCGTATAATGAAATTCCAGGCACATCAGAACGTAGTCATGTTCAGTCTTCTCAAAAAGAAGATGGTCAGGCGGATAGGTGTCAAGGTATCTGTCGTGATTACTATCAAAGAATTTCACAAACTCAAGCTCAAGATTGGCAAGATTGATGTGGCAGATGACATTGCGCCCGTCAAGAATGCAAAAGGGAAAGTCTTTAGCCCAGAGACATCTAACGGGGTACTGAATTTGGGTGACTTGTTTGTTAACTCATATCCATGGATGGATGACTCCAAAATTGGTCGAAAAGCGGGACATAATAAAGATGTTGATCGAGTAATTGGTAACCTGCTCAATCACCGACGGGGATGGTTGAGGTCGCATGGTCTTGTTTATAAAAGAACTAAATTATCTTTGACTATCTTTGAGATGGATGTCATGCTTGATAAAATAACCTCATCGGCTGGTTTTAAAATATTTGATACATTCGGGCCAGGATCAGGGCACACTATGGCATGTCATGTAGAGAAAACGAAGATCACTTACTATGATCCCAATATTGGAGAATTAGAATTCACAGGTGTCAATTCTAAGCGTAACTTCCAAAACTTTTATAAATACTATACATCAAAAGTCTTGAATTACAGCATTATTCAAGCCTTATATTATGTCATAACCTTTTTTTAGCATTGATAGCTATTAGTTGTAAAAAAAACCTGCTTTTTATCTTTGGTGGTTATTGTAATTACAAAATGGGTTTCTTGATCACTCTTGATGGAACGTTTGAATCTTCGGTAGTCAAAATTTTTTTACCAATAAAGGAGGAAGCTATCAACTGGAAGCAAATATTCATATAACAATGCTAATTCAGCCGACGCAAAATGCCGCGCGGCTGATTAGCGATGTTATAAATAATCTATAATTAAAAAGGTTAACAGCATGGAACAAAATAATAAATTGTTAAATATTCCTAAGTTTACTCACACCGCCAATATGAAAGAAATTTTTGGTGTAGATATTGATTGCTATGTTCTTGATGATTCCGCAAAAAGGATGCGAGTTATCGGGCAGAGAGGGATGACCTCAGCATTAGCAATCAAAGGGGCAGGTAGTACAGGTTTTATGAGAACAATGAATTCAAAAAGTCTGTCAAAATACATAGGTCCAGTGCTTAGGGGAAAAATTGACCATCCTATTGAATTTGGTGCATTTTCTGGTGGTCCAGGCAAAGGGTATAAGGCCACAATTTTAATTGATGTATGTAAGGCTATTACGGCGGCAAACCAGGCTGGAGAACTTGCTCCAAATCAAAAAAATCTCGCCATTCAAGCTTCTATTATTATCAATGCCAGCGCGAAATTCGGCATTGATAATTTAATTGACAGGCTTACCGGATTTGACGATACACTAGAAAATTATATTGAAGCCTTCAAAATATATATACGAGATGAAGCATCAGAGTATCAAAAGCAATTTTCCAGAGATTTTTATGAGGTTTGTTATCAAGTATATGGATTAGAATGGGAAAAAGGCAAAAATCACCCTCAATTTTTCGCATACCTAACACGAAATTATGTTTATGCTCCGCTTGCTGATAGTAATGGTGCTATTTTGCAAAAACTTGATACAAGAAACCCAATTATTAAAAAGTCTGATGGTAAGGGCGGATACAGAAAATATAAATTATTCCAATTTCTTGAAGAAATAGGGGTTGCAGCGTTACAAAATCAAATAGGCCAGTTTATAGCAGTTGGGAGGCTCTCAAAAAACAAGCATGAATTTAAACGTAACTTTGAAATAATCCAAGGGAGACCGGTTCAACTACAACTTCCAGGGCTTGATGATTATAACATATCTACTGATTTAACCAATATTTTATAACCACCGCATCCACTCCGACAGGCAGGGTCGACGGCCTTTAAAAAATACATAGTCATCATCCCCTGCCTGCCGGTGATGCTATATCGAACCCCGCAGTAAGATGCAAAGTTAGGCGCGATTAGAACGGCATTTTCTGATAAAACATGACAAGAAAATTTATTTTTAACAGTCTGTATTAAAATAAAGAATATTTCAAGAAAAATAATTGTCAGTAAAAATAGTAAGAGATAATTTGAAAACACTTCTCCCTATCCGTTGTGGAAGACGGTTAATAAGAAGATAAATATTATAGCATATTTCATATGACCTGATACTTTTTTCTTACCACCCCATGCATAGATGGCTATTACGGAAGCATAGCAGCCCTTACGAAGACCATGTATCCCTGTATTTGGCAATGACAAAACAAAGAGCATTCGGCTATAACTTGGTGATATAACGGCAATAAGTTTGCAGTAAGAACGTCTTTGTTGAGCAACTGTTAATATCAAGTCATGTGAAAAAGACTATAGTAGACCTCACAGAAGATATACTACTCTCTTTTAGGTCTGAACGGTTTTTGAAAGCTTAAATTCAGTTCTCCTTTTCGTATTAGTTCTTTGACAAATTTTACACCTGGCAGTTTCTCCATAGCCTTTCGGATGCTGTCGGCAGAAGGGTGGATATAGGGTTCAGTACTTCGAGTAGAAGAATGCCCAAGAATACTCTGGATGATCAAAATATCCACATCTTTATCGTTAAGGTGTGACGCCATACTATGACGCAATGTATGGCAGGAGACGTTAAATGGCACATGGGTTGCGGGACGTTCCTTGATATATTGACAAGTCGAACAATTTATATCATAAGAGATATATGCCACGCAGATCAAGAATAGATGCGCCTGGAGCGTTACATCATATTATTGTTAGAGGCATCGAAAGGAAAACCATCTTTAAGGATGATGCCGATAAAGATAATTCTTTAGACCGCTTGCAAAATATCTTAACAGATAGCGGCACATCATGTTTCGCCTGGGCATTAATTCCCAATCATTATTTATGTTGAGTAATTAATTATGTTGAGTACACCTGTCTGATATAAGGTGTTTGTTGATCCAAACGCTCTTAAGAGATTTCGTTCAGGCCCTTTGGGGGCTTCAGGGACGTACATTAGTTTATAAGTTGACAAGGTACTTGGACGAGTTGCAGAATTGTTGGACTTAAAACCAGAGCAGGTATTGGCCGTCGGAAAATATAAAAAGACGGTTGCGGCTCGCAGTTTGCTCTGTTTCTGGGCAACGAGTGAGTTGGGAATAAGTCAAAGCGAATTAGGGCAAAAGCTGAAGATTTCGCAACCCGCAGTCAGTTTATCGGTTAAACGCGGAGAGCAATTGGCTCAATCCTCCTGCTCAAATTTGTTTGACCGGAAAAGGACGAAAAGCTCGGGTAGTGCCACTCATGTCTGGTACGGTCAATCTATTGGCCAAATATATGAGCGAGCATCGCCTGGACTGCTCAGAGTGCATAGATTCACCACTGTTTTTTAATCGGCGAGGAGAACATCTTTCACGTTTCGGTGTTCGCTACTTATTGAAAAAATATACTGCAGATGCACGTAAGACCAAACCAGGGCTGTCGAAAAATATCAGCCCACATACTATGCGCCATTCGAAAGCTATGCATTTGCTCCAGGCCGGTAACCCGACGACTGTCATCCAGTCGATCCTTGGACATGCTGATATCAGAAGTACAGATATTTATGCTCGAGCCGACATGAAAATGAAACGTCATGCCCTCCAGAAAGCCGCCGAAATGGCTCCTTCAGTAAGGTTACCATCATGGCGTGATAATAAGGGGTTGATGGAATGGCTGAGTTCATTGTAGATTAATTTTTTTTTAGAATATTATGTGGAGTTCTCGGCACGAAGGCATTGAATAAATTAATGTTTTATCGTTGACTCCACATAATAACTTACAGCACATAATGCCAGTACCATATAGTTTTTGTTCCTAAGTATCGGTATCGAATACTAAAAGGTAGTATTGGAAAGTTTGTTTACAAGAGCATTTATGCTCATACGGAGAGATCAGGGTGTGAA
>JAFDFV010000251.1 GCA_019309665.1 Deltaproteobacteria bacterium
GGCCGGAAAACAAGGTACTGGTCAAAAGTCTCTGAGATCTTTTCAGACAACTGAAAAAGTTTTTGCTTATTTTCATCATTTGTCAGATATTTTTTAATGCTTTCAAAACCTGACTTGTGCCGGCATTCCGTCAAGATATCCATAATTCTGAAAGTCATAACATCAGGATCAAATAAAGACTCCTCCGGCATATCCGGCATTAGTTTTTTAAAAATCTCATTTAAGCAGCTATTTGGAAAGGGGAAAAATATGTTTGCGCTGATACCATTTTGCCTGGCCAGCTCCATTGATAACCATCGCTCTATTCCTTTGCTTTGAACAACGATAATTTCAGCCGAAAGCGGAGAAGATAAAGTACGGCCAACAGGATTGCCTATTATCCTTGATAGTTGTTCGGCAAGTATCTCAAGGCGGTTGCTGGTAAAAATGTTTAGTCCCGGCATAATATATTTCTCGTAAATACTCAGGTGTTTAGACTGAAGGAAACAAATGATTCCTGAGCGTTATTCTCTATGTTTAGGACAAAATTTCCGGCCGCTTTAAGAAAATATTGGCTTCTTGGGGGTCTTTTCCCTAAAAGTCTTCAGTCTTCAGCCTAACCAACCTAAGTACAAGTTTACCTGAGACATGTTTTCACGTCAATACGAATTCCAGATACTCTTTTTCTGAAATAAGAATCAGCGGAGGTTTCTCAACGGGCAAATCAATGACTTGATTAGGAACGGGGACGAAATAACTTCCCCAAGTAGGCGCATAGATTTGGCATTCTTCATTCACCAGTTTACACTTTTTTCGATAAAGCGTGTATTATCGAATTGAATGCCGATGTTGAAACTGGAAATTAGAAATTTGTAATTAACCAACTCTATGTGGGTTACAGTTTTTTCAGTAAAAATGCCGGAGAGAAAGATTGAGTGGGTTAATGATTCTATTAGACTCATCGGCTACGAACCCAGTGAGTGTGTTGGCAAAGATACGGCTTTTCTCTACTCGGATAAGGATAATTTTTTAGAAAAGTACAAAAAGCACCTTGAAACCATTGTCAAAGAGCAGACAAATAAACTGGAAGAGCAGGTAGAAGAACTTGAACGCATGAATGATCTTTTTGTAGGGCGGGAATTCAGGATAAAGGAACTCAGGGACAAAATTAAGAAACTGGAAAAAATTAAAGATTGAGGTTATCCTGTTTAAATTTCGAGGTAATGGGCAGTCTGTTAAAACGTAACCATGCGTAAATAAAGCCTTTTTTGTAAATTAAAAATGAGTTTTATCACGGTTTTTAAATAGGATACGCTGTTTCCTTGGAACGTGGTATGAGAATTACATCCTTACCATCCATATTTTGCCATTCAACGGATTATAGATTAAACTTCCATTTTACTTCCTGTTTTTTTAAAATGCGTTTCCTCTTGTTTACACAAGAAATGCAATTACATCCGGTTTTAACCGGATGTTTGCCCAGCCGTTGGGCCAGTTCCCATGAAGCGTCGATCATTTCAAAGATTATTTTTTTTTCTTCCTTTACAGACATTTGATTCTTTTTCATAATTCGAGCTTCCCCGGCTTATCAGAAACACCGAATATCTGGTGGTCCCTACAAAACAGTGCGGGTTTAGAAATATCGCCCTGTCTTGCTTTGCGAATACCTGATTTTCGCTATGTGCTACCAGAAGCTATGAAAAGAGTCAAGCGCATGGATGGCCTAATTGATGGTATTCTGCGTTATTCACGATAGAGAAAAGAAAGAGCGACTGAATTTGAATCTTCTTGTAAAGGATGTTATAGATAATATTACACCGCTTGATCGTATAAAAATTACCATCGAAAAAAATGAACTGCCCGATGTTTTAAGGGATTCTGTTCGTTGAGAAGCTCCAAGCCCATTCTTCTGATTGAAGACGACCAGGTTGATGCCATGACGGTTAAACGGGCATTGAAAGATATCAAAGTCACCAACAGGCTGGATATTGTGCATGATGGTGAGGAAGCATTGACATTTCTGAAAAATTTTGAAAGACAAAAAAATCCGTCTTCTTCTTGTAGAAGATGATGGCATTTTGAGAGATACGTCAAAAATAAGGAGCTAAAAAAATGAGCCAATAAATCTCGGGGAAGGAGGTTTATTTATGATTCTCGGGGAGAAATCCAAATCTCAATCATCGTTATTGGAAACCTACTCATTGTACTTTGTAATCGCATGGACCATTATTGTCGGTGGTTTTTTACTGTTCGGTATTTTTCAGATACAACATATTCAGCAAAAAATGGTCAAAAGTGAGGCGCTTGCGAATTTTAACAAAGATCAGGCATTGCGATTTTGGTCTGCATCGCACGGCGGCGTGTATATAACTATTACGGATGAAACGCCTCCAAATCCATATCTGGATCATGTGAAAGAACGGGACATTAAAACGCCTGACGGGAAGGCGCTCACATTGATGAATCCGGCATATATGCTGCGCCAGACCATGAAGAAATACGAAAGCCTTTTTGGTGTTCGCGGTCACATCACAAGCCTTAAGTATTTCAGACCCGAGACAGCGCCGGATGAATGGGAAAAATCCGCTCTTCAGGAATTTGGAAGAGGTGCCAAAGAGATTTCTGAATATACGGAGATAAATGGAAAATCATATTATCGGTACATGGCCCCAATGATTACAAAGAAGGGTTGTCTGAAGTGTCACGGCCATCAGGGATACAAAGTGGGAGATGTACGAGGAGGCGTCAGTGTTTCAGTACCGATGACACCATATCTGATCAATCAGCAACAACAGACCATAACATTGGCTGTCTCACTGGGTTTATTATGGTTGCTTGGTTTTACCGGGCTTGTTTTGGCAAAGCGTGGGCTTAAAAACAGAGCCAGGGAACGCGATAGAGCAAAGATGGAACTTCAAAAATCCCATGATGAATTGGGAAAAAGAGTTAGAGAGCGCACAGCAGACCTTAAGAAAGCATTGGATGATATTAAAACATTAAAAGGCATTATTCCGATTTGCTCTTACTGCAAAAAAATACGGGATGATAAAGGATATTGGAACCAGCTTGAATCTTATATTAAAACGCACTCCGAAGCTGATTTCAGTCACAGTATCTGTCCGGATTGCGCCAAAAAACATTATCCTGATTACGATATTTATGACGATTAATATGACCCAAATCTATAGGGGAAAATTATGAAAGGCAGCAGATTGGGCCAAAGACATGGTTCAGCAGATTCTCACATTCAGCCGGAAGACCGAAAAAAAATAAGAAGCCGATCAGCGTTCAAGATGAACATTATTTCTTATAACCAATGTAAAAACCAGGCTGGAATCAACACTAATAAAAACCATAATTAGAATTGCTGACCAGCAAATTTTCAGATTGACAAAAAAAATTAATAGATTAATAATTAATTTCTTTCCGAAAAGTATTTTTTCAATACTGGCAATAGTTTCAGCTTATTTGCCGATGTGAAGATTTGTGAAAAAAGCTATTAGCCATTAGCGGTTAGCTTTTAGCTAAAAGCTAACTGCTAAAAATCTTCGATTTGAGAATAGCATCCAATTGACTATAATTTCAGGTGGTTTGAGTTTTCGTATAGGCACTAATTTATCAGAACTTATTGAGGGGATAAACCAAAATGGATTCACCAATTAAAAACGTGAGGATAGGAGTTGCTAATCGTGGCATACCTGCTCTTCGTATAGGAAGAACCATACAGGAAATGGGGGGAATTTATGTAGCCTTTGCTAC